>CAMEOC010000174.1 GCA_945929285.1 uncultured Mucispirillum sp. | reverse complement strand
GGCGGTATAGTTAAAGGCTCGGTGGTTTTAATAGGCGGCGAACCAGGTATTGGTAAATCTACTGTAACACTGCAGGTATGCGGTATATTATCTGCAAAAAATAAGAAAGTTTTATATGTTTCTGGGGAAGAATCACCTACACAGATAAAAATGCGTGCAGAAAGATTAAATATTTCCCCCAATGAACTAGAGCTGTTATCCAGCACATCATTTGAAGATGTGTTATCTGCTGTTGAAAGTAAAAGCTATGATTATTTAATAGTTGATTCTATCCAAACCATAACAAGTGCAGAAATATTATCTGCCGGTGGAGCTGTGGGGCAGATTCGCCATGTTACATACAGGCTTGTAGAAATTGCAAAAAGCACAGGGCTTACCGTATTTATTATAGGCCAGGTTACAAAAGACGGAAATATTGCAGGGCCAAAAGTTTTAGAACATTTAGTGGATACTGTTTTATATTTTGAAGGTGACTACTCAAGAGGTGTTAGAATTCTTCGTTCAGTTAAAAACAGGTTTGGCTCAACTGATGAAGTAGGGGTTTTTGAAATGAGCTCTGCAGGGCTTATAGAAGCAGGAGATAAAGCCTTTTTTGATAAAGACAGCCTACAGGCAAGCGGTAAAGTAATATGCCCTGTATTAGAAGGCACAAGGCCTTTTTTAATAGAAGTGCAGGCTTTAGTTTCACCTTCTTTTTTCCAGTACCCAAAACGAAATGCCACAGGATATGATAATAATAGGTTAGCTATGCTTATTGCCATACTTGAAAAAAAGGCAGGGCTTAATTTATCTGGAGCAGATATTTACCTTAATATTGCAGGGGGGCTTAAAATAAATGAGCCTAGTGCAGATTTGGCAGTGTGTGCTGCTCTTATTTCTTCATATAAAGATAAGCCAATACCATATACCGTTGCTTTTGCAGGGGAAGTGGGCTTAACTGGAGAAGTGCGTTCTGTTTCTAATATTCAAGGCAGAATAAATGAATGCGTTCGCTTTGGTGTGGAAAAATTTTATACTAATTTTAAAGATGAAAAAAGCGATGTTTTAAAACTTATTAATATAAAAAATATTGCTGATTTATTAAAATAAAATTTATTACTTTAAATTATAAGAGAGTTTCATGACACCAGTAGAATTTATACTCTATAAAGAAATAAATGAAAATGTGGCTGTAAATGTGGTAATAAAAGATGAAACATTATGGCTTACTCAAAAATCTATGGCAGAACTGTTTGGGGTTCAAGTTCCTGCAATTTATAAGCATTTAAACAATATATTTGCAGAAGGTGAGTTATCAGAACAAGTGGTTGTTTCCAAAATGGAAATAACCACTCAACATGGAGCAATAGCAGGAAAAGAGCAGACAAGGGAAGTAAATTTTTATAATCTTGATGCAGTTATATCCGTTGGTTATAGAGTAAATTCTTCAAAAGCCACTAAGTTTAGAATATGGGCAACTGGTGTATTAAAAGAATTTATACAAAAAGGTTTTGTTTTAGATGATGAAAGGTTAAAGCAAGGTAAAACCACTTTTGGTAAAGACTACTTTAAAGAACTTTTAGAAAGAATTCGCTCAATAAGAGCCAGCGAAAGAAGAATATGGCAGCAAATAACAGATATTTTTGCAGAATGTTCCATAGACTACAATAAAAATTCATCTACCACTAAAGAATTTTTTGCAACTATTCAAAATAAGTTTCATTATGCCATAATCCATAAAACTGCAGCAGAAATAATATATACAAATGTAGACAGCACTAAAGAAAGTATGGGGCTTAAAACATGGAAAAATGCCCCAGAGGGTAGAATATTAAAATCTGATGCTTTAGTTGCAAAAAATTATTTATCAGAAAAAGAAATAAAACAGCTTGAAAGGGCAGTAACTGAAGCGGCTCGCGATAAAAAGCGGGTTAGTATTGCGATAAGCATGTTTTAAATTTTTTAAAATATTTTAGTTTTAAATTCAAGTTAAAAAATAAAAGCGGGTTTTTTGCCCGCTATTTTTTTGAACTTAAATTAAAATTTATTATAAATTTTAATTTAAAGTTAAGTACCTTTCAACATCTATGCTAAATAAATTATAAATTTTATTTTTATCACTAGCAAAATTATTTTCTTTACATTTGATCCGGACACAATGGCTGAAACAGTTATTTTTGAAAGAAAAGCTGGAACAGTTTATGTAAAACCTAATGAAACGCTGATTAAGAATGGAGCGTGGGATGAGATTCTTGAAAAGCTGCAAAATGATAAATCTGTTGTAGAAATAATAAATATAAATTCTAATAAACAGATAATAATTGAAACTTCTGGCGTAAAAGGAAATTGGAATAAAGCATTAAATAGTGAACTTAAACCAAATACAATTTATAAAGTAGATGATTATTCATATTTTACAGACGAGGCTGGAAGAGTAAATAAAGTAAGCGGGGAGTTAAAACTTGAAACAAAAGACAGAAATGTTTATCAGCAAGGAAAATCTGTTGATGTAAAAATGGTATTAAAGGTGATGACCAGGGCGGACATATTATTGCAAGAGTTTTCAATGGTCATGGAGAACAAATAAATTATGTTCCACAAACTGCTAAACTAAATAATGGTGAATGGAAAAGCATGGAAAAAAAGTTGAAAGATGCTCTTTCTGAAGGAAAAAAGGTTGAAGTTGATATAAAAATAAACTATGCTGATAATCTAAGACCGACAGATTTTGATGTAACATACATTATAAAAACATCGGATGGAAAAATAGAAAAAACAGAAAATTTGTTCTTCTTAAATTAATAGGAGTATTTATGAAAAATATTGAAGATATATATAAAAATATTGGTTCGCAATTGAATGATAGTATTGATTCCTCTTGGGATAAAATTGAACTGCATATTGAATGTAGTGATAAATATATTGGTACGAATGCAAAATATCAGATTAATGGAGAATGGAAAAATGCTTTAAACTTAGCACTTAATCGAGAAACAAAAATTGATTTAATAAAATTTCATAATAGTGCAAAAGAGTTACATTTTGCACAATGGAACAAAGCTATTTACACCCTTGAAAAGAATGGTCATTTTGATATGACATTTGAATGGGATCAGGCTCTTCAAGACGAATGGGATAATGCATAGGATTAATATATGACAAAAATAACCGGAACAAACACATACATAGATGTAGAACTTGATGACAGAACTGTAAGAATATTAGGAGATAGGAGTTTTATATGGATTTTTATAAAGATTTAGGACAAGCTATTCAGAACAATATTTCTGATAATTGGGATACTGTTATAGTAAAAATAGAATCAAGTCTAAATAAAATGTGTTCATTTCAGGCAGAATATACTTTATCATCGTTTGAAAAAAAAGAATTAAAGTTTCCTTTATTAACTGTAAATACTTTAATGGATAGCGTTTTTGAACTTCAAGAATCTATGTCGCCTGAGCATAAATGGAACAAAGCTGTTTACACTCTTGAAAAGAATGGTCATTTTGATATGACATTTGAATGGGATCAAACTCTCCAAGACGAATGGGATAATGCATAGGATTAATATATGACAAAAATAACCGGAACAA
>CAMEOC010000173.1 GCA_945929285.1 uncultured Mucispirillum sp. | reverse complement strand
TGAAAATGCTATTATCATTTCCGCTGCAGGCAGAATTACACCTATGGCAATGGCTTTTAATACTGTGGGTAGGTATGCAATTATTAAAGACCCAAACTGGCAGGAAGGCAACTATTATGATAAAACTGCACCAAAAGACGGCCTTGCAATAGCCAGAATGGCAGGCCATATTACTTACCTTTCAGATGCTTCCTTTAACTCTAAATTTGGCAGAAGACTGGGGCATCAAGATAGTATATTTGATTTTTCAAGCTCTTTTGAAGTGGAAAACTATTTGAGATATAATGGTTATAAATTTACTGAACGCTTTGATGCAAACTCATATTTATATCTTTTAAAAGCAATGGATATATTTGATTTATCCTACGGCTACGGCTCATATGCTGAAAGCTTAAAAAGATTAAAAGCAAACTCACTTTTTATAGATTTTACCACAGATTTTCTTTTTCCTGCCTATCAAATGGATGAAATGTGTGATATAATGAAAACTTATGGTAATAAAGTGGAACGAGTAACAATAGATTCAGACTACGGCCACGATGCTTTTTTGCTGGAATTTGATGATTTAACAGCTGTTACATTTTCGTTTTTAGAAAAAGCCTGGAGGAAAAAAAATGTTTAATATAGATTATAAAAAATACAACGATGCTTTTATTAAAGAAAATAATATTACATCTAATATCACTTATATTATAGATAAACTTTCTACCTGTGATAATATAGCAGAATATCTACAAAATGAATTTGTAAAAATTAACTTTTCTGAATATATTTTCATAGTAGATGCTGTTGTTTTTAATGATGATGCTTATACAAACACAATCTATTCTTTTATATGTGATGATTTTAAAAGGATTTATAAACCAGGTGAAATATTAAATGCTGCCACAAAATATTCAAGCCTTGAATATTTTATAAAATTTAAAGGTATTGTAAATGTAGAAAATATTGATAATAGCTTAATTGAAGATATGCCTGAAAGCTTAAAAAAAGATATGCTTATTTTTGAAGATAATAAATTAAAAGCCGTTAACCAAAATTTTGCTCTATATGTTTTTAAAAAGTTTTAGTTTATAAAAATATATCGCCATCAAAAGCATTTATCATATGGGCTTTCATTATAGAGCCCTCTATTTCCACTTCCTTAATTAAAATAGAGCCGCTGCCACAGGCTACAATAAGCCCGTAATCATTTTGTGCAATAACTTCCCCAGGTCTGCCCTCTATACCGCTCCAGGATTCTATGGAAGCACTGGCTATTTTATATTCTTTACCTTTATAGTAAAAGGATACTAAGCCATAAGGAAATGAATATGCCCTTATAAAATTATATACAGATATTGCTGCAGCATTAAAATCAACCACCTTACTGCTTTTTCTTGTTTTTGGCAGGTAAAAAGCAATGCTGTTATTTTGCTTTTGTTTATCATATGTTTTGCCGTTATATAAATCTTTTATAAACTCTGCTGTATGCATACAAGTAATATCAATAAAGTCACCTGCATTATAGTAATCTTCTATTTTTATGACCTGCTGGTAGATTATATCGCCACCATCTATTATACCATTGTATTCATATATTGTTATACCAGAATAAACAACACCCCTTAAAATCTGCTGGCTTATGGCACCATAACCCCTGTATTTTGGTAAAAGAGAAGGCTGCATATAGTAAATTGGGCATGATGAATTAATACCTGCAAAATAATCTTTTTTCCACTGGGTGCATATAATATAGTCTACATTAGGTATTATATTTTTTGAATATTCAAATGAACTGCCAGAAACTTCAAATATTTGGAAATCTTTTTCATATGTATATACACTTGCAGTATTTTTTTTAGCTATTTCGCTTTTTGATATACTTGCAATAAAAGGGTAAATTTTAAGCTGTTTTAAATATTTTAACAGCTGCTGCCCTGCATAATCTTTTGTAAATATAAGTATATTTTTTGCCATTATCTTTTTTCCATTTCTATTATTTTTACTTTTTTACTTAATACATATCCTGTTTTATTTAGCTTGGGAAGTATAACAGCATACCAAAGCTCATCTCCTGCATATCTGTTATTCCATGGGGTGTATATTATATCTCGTGAGCGATAGTATGTTTTATCTATTGATGTTATTTCAAAACCATTGGGGCTGTCAAGCACAAGTATATTATCTTCATTATAATTCATTTTTATGCTTTTATAGTATGATTTTTGGTATGCAAAGCTTCTATTATACCCTTTATCTTTTTCCAGCTGAAAAAGTGCCGGGGCTGATATTATTTCAATCTTTTCTTTACCTGCCATATTACTTTTACTAAATGTATAAGCATATAGATATACTTTCATGGTGATAGCTCCACCTAAATATTTCTGAAATGTGCCTTGAGGCTCTGCTTCATATTTATTAAAATATTCAAGTAGTCTTCTATCTTTTATAAGTATGCTTATTTCATTTTTTTTATTAATAACTTTTAAAGCAGGGTATTCTGCTAAATTATTAAACATAGAAAAATATTCTTTATTCTCTGGTATAAATATAAGGGAAGCTGCTCGCAGGCTTTCTTCATCTTTTAATATATCATAGCTTGTATAAGGTGATGCATCATCATATATTAAAGCAAGTGTGCCGTAAAGCCATACTGGGTTTAAGCTAAATTTTTCAGATGAAATATTGTATGTGTTATTTTTAACATAGCCTGAAACAGAATAAACCTGGCTTATTTTACCTGTTGATTCTATGAAAAAAAGCTCCACAAAACTATATTCTTCCTCTTTATCCACTAAAAAACACATTAGTGAAAGGGAAGAAGTAGGCAGTAAATAATCCCTGCTTATTTCAATGCTGTTATTACTATTTAACTTATTTTCATAAAGAATAAAACTATAATTGAAATATATCTGCTTATATTTTTTTATTGCTTTTTGAAAATATATATCTGATACAGGGTTAATTTTAGGCAGTATATTCTGCTGAAAATCTTCACTTAAATATGAATATATGCTTGGTGCCGGGCTAAACTTTAAGGCTGCAGCATATGTGTTTTTCATAGGTAAAATTAATAGTAATATTATTATAATTTTTTTCATAAGTAATTTTATTATAACTTATATATAAATGTAAAGAATTTTATATTGTTCTTTTATATTAATATTATTTATTTGGTAATATACTAATAAATTTGTTTGCTAATAAATTATAAAAATTTAAATATATTTGTATTTTTCTATTATAGGATACTTTGCATTCGCGAAGTAAGGACTAAAAGTGTGGGAAGAATTACTCAAATATTTTATACTGCATATGCTTGAAATATTTTAATATATAGTGATAACTAAACTATGTTTATCTTGAATATACATTTATATTGCCAACTGTCTATCTTGAGCGATAGCGAAAGATCTCATCATATTTTTATTTTTTATTCCATCCTTGGAATAAAAAAATCTCCACTTAGTCGCAGTAAATGCTCCTGCGTTTACTAAAGAGCCTTTATCATAAAGGCTAGTATACTTATCAGACTATAAACACATATGTAATTATAAAATTATAAGATACTTCGCCTAAAGGCTCAGTATAGACAGAGAGTGTGG
>CAMEOC010000172.1 GCA_945929285.1 uncultured Mucispirillum sp. | reverse complement strand
AAGTTCTTCTTTAATATTTTCAATATCTTTATTATCAAGGGCATCGACAAGCTCGGCAGCTTCTTCCATAATGGCATCTTTTAAGCTGTATAGAGTTTGTTTTTTATCCCACGGGCAGCCATCTGGTGCACGCAGTCTTTTTACTATATCCACTAATCTATCAAATTCCTGCATATAATACTCCATAATTTTAAGTATATGTTTATATATATTAAATTATAATTTATTACAATAAAATATTTGGTGTAGATTATTTCAAATTCTTTACAATTTTTGCATTGCTACATACTTTCTAGTGTGATATTTTTCTTCGATTTGATTTTCGAAGTAGAGATATTATGAGAGTCTTTTTATTTTTATTTTTTATGTTTTTTTTATCATAGTGTATATGCTGCTGTGGTATTGCAAGATGATAATAAGCAGTTGGATGTGTATGGTAAAATCCACATGTATTTAGGCTACGGCCATGGAGAGGCACCTGCAGGAATTGACATTGAAGCAAGCAGTAATATTGCAAATAGTATGATGTATGGAGTGCATGATAATTCAAATGTTGGTATAAGGTTTAAAATCACTAACTTTAAATCACATATTGAAATAGGGTTAAATGAAAAAACCTTTGTAACTCAAGAAAACCGTGTAGGCAGAAGCTGTGGCATAGGTATTCGCTACTTTTGGGGAGAATATGATTTTGGAAAAGGCGGCTTACTATTGCTAGGTAAAACAGATACTTTAACAACTATGAGCAGGTTTTCCAGTAACTATCTTGATAATAATGGTTTTATGAATGGTTTTGGTGGCACAACTTCCAGCACTAGGCGGTTACAAGTAAGATATACTAATATGGGGTTTAGTTTTGCAATTATGGAAGATGATGTGCTTCCAAAAGCAGTAAATGATTCTTCTGAAACATATTTGCAAGGAAGTAATGAGATATTATACTATAAAGATAATGGCAAAAAAGTTCCAAGATTAGCTGTAGGATATACATATAATAGTGATAATATATTAACAGCATTTGTGGATAAAGATACTACAATTTATAATGGTATATAGAGCTTCTGCTTTTTTTTAGAGGTGGGCTATACTTTTAATAATTATATATCGTTATTAGCAGGTGGCGGTTATCAATATTTTTATACTCAAAATCCATATACAACTAATGAGCAAAGTAAAGCTTTTGATAGGTATGAAAATGTGGATAGTTTTGCAGTTTATATTCAAGCACCAATTAATGTAAATGAATACATATCCTTTGCACCACAGGTAACTTATACCCAAACATCTGCAAATAATAGATTTGGTACTGATTTATATACAAGTATTTTAGCCAGTTTGCAAATGAATGTAAAATTTTAATTGTATGTTTTTTAATTTTGCAAAATAATTTTTCCTATAAGCTATTACTCATACCGTAATATCATGTAGAGCAGATACAATAATCCCATGCAGGCTGGTATTATTGTAAATAAGTTTTATAATAATTAGAGGTAAATAAAAAATGCCAACATTTGGGGAAATGTTGGCATTTTTTATTTTAGGTTCTAGGAGGGGTACAATGGTTATTTGGGGTAATAACCATTGTACCATTTTTCTAACTAGGAGGTTAATAAAAAAAATCTTATAGTAGCAAGACAGCTAAATTTTTAAAAAGTTCAAAAAAATATAGACAAAAATTTTTTTATATATAAAATCATAATAAATAACTGAGATAAAAGGTATTATGGTGGACGGTTTATCTTTTTATAAACTTATAAATATATTAAAAAAGCAACTTATTTCCTCTAAATTAAATACATTATGTGTTCATCAGGGCAGTATATTTTTATCATTTTATAATAAAGGTCCGTTAAATTTTGAATTTAGGGCATCTCCTGCTCCGCCTGTTTTAAAGCCAGTTAGCAATATTATAGGAGAAAGCCCAGGAGCATTATCTGCTATTCATGGGGCTCAGGTTACAGAAATAAGCACCTTTTCTTATGAAAGGGCATGCTTTATAGAAGTTAAAAAAAGAAAACCCAGTGGTAAACTGCTTACATATAAGCTTATATTAGAGCCTGCAGGAAATTATGCTAACTTTTTCTTATTATCTGAAGATAATACTATACTATATTCATTATCTTCAAGAACCATAGATGCAGATAGAAATATAGGAGCAGGGGGAAAATACAGCCTGCCAAAAGCCAATAAAAAATATTCACTTACCCATTATGATGGTGCAAAAAGTTTTAATGAACTTTCAGGGTTTTACCCTGTTACTGCTAAATATGCAGATGAAATGCTTAAAACTTATTCTTTTGAAGAAGTTTGTAAAAAAATATTAGAAGATTTACAAAAAGATGAATTTTATATTGATGAAAAAGGCAAAGTTATACCTTTTTATATAGATAATGCCACTTTAATAAGTTATGATAAATTAGGTGATTATTTTTGTGTAAAAGAAAATAAGCAGGCCACAAAAGATATTGCTAGAAAAATTAAAAAAATATTTTCTACAAAACGAGATAAGTATCTAGAGCTTGCTTCAAAATTAGAAAGTGAATTGGTTGCTGCTAAAAAATATGATGTAATATTAAGGCAGGCTCAGCTTATAAAAGATAACCTTTATAAAGTAAAAGGTGCAGGAAAATATATATTTGATGAATATTTGGAAAATGAAATAAAGCAGGTAGAATATACAGTAGAACATAATGATAATTTAAAGGAAATAAGTGAAAAACTTTTTAAAAAAGCAGCAAGGCTTAAAAAGTCTATACCTTTAATAGAGGAAAGGCTGCAGGATACTATGCAGCTTGCTTTATTTTCTGAAGAACAGATATATTATGCAGATACTTTATCAGAAGAAGAATTAGCAGACTTTGAAAAACTAATAGATGATGAAAGTAAAAATAAAGTAAAAAAACAAAAAAAAGATGCTGTAAAGCCCTTTTTAGAATATGCAGGTAATGGCTTTAATTTATATGTTGGAAGAAATTCGGCTTCAAACCATGAGCTTGTTTTTAAGTTTGCCCAAGGTGATGATATATGGTTTCATGCTAGAAATATACCATCAGCCCACGGCATAATTAGGCTTAGTGGTGCAGAATTAAATGATGATATAATATTATTTGCTGCAAAAGCTGTGGCATCTTATTCTAAATATAATACAGAAAAAAGTATTGATGTTGATTATACTTATAAAAAATATGTAACAAAGCCTAAAAATACACCTGCTGGGTTTGTAATATATAAAAAGTTTAAAACAATAAATGTTTCCCCATTTTCAAAAGAAGAACTGGAAAAATATGGGCTTTTAAAAGAAAATAATCAATAATATTTGCAAAATATTATAAATAATGGTATAATGTATAATGGTAGATGTATGAATATACTTATTAGTAATGATGACGGCATAGAAGCAGAGGGTATTTTAGCCCTTGCAAAAGCATTAAAACAAGTGGCCCATGTGGAAGTTGTTGCACCCTTATATGAAAGAAGTGGTGCCAGCCAGTCCCTTACTATCCATTCACCATTACAGGTGAAAGAAATATATAGAGATGGGAAGTTGTTAGGCTATGGTGTTAATGGCAGTCCGGCAGACTGTGTGAAATTAGCACTT
>CAMEOC010000171.1 GCA_945929285.1 uncultured Mucispirillum sp. | reverse complement strand
AGCAGATATTATAAACCATATACTAAATATGACAGACGGGCTTATAAAAGCTGGCACTGGTAATTTTGCAGGTGGTGCACTGCATTCAAATACTGGCACGAAAACTAGAGCATTTTTTAAAATACAAGACGGATGTGATGCCTTTTGCACTTACTGCATAATACCAAGCCTGCGGGGCAAACCAAAAAGCATGAAAAGGCAGGATGTAATAGAAGGCTTTAAAAAACTACTCTCTTTAGGTTATAAAGAAATTGTGCTTGTAGGTATTCATATTGGGCTTTACGGAAAAGATAGTAATGATAATATAACAAACCTTTTAAAAGAACTAGTTAGTATTGAAGGTGATTTTCGTATAAGGCTTACAAGTATAGAAATAAATGAAATAACTGATGAGCTTTTATATTTAATGAAAGAAAGTGATAAAATATGCCCTCACCTGCATATTCCACTTCAAAGTGGCTCCAATAAAATATTAAGCTTAATGGGTAGAAAATATAAAAAAGAAGACTATATAAATACCATTGAAAAAGCAAGAAGCATAATTGGTGATGTTACCATAGGTTCAGATATTATAGCAGGCTTTCCCAATGAAAATGAGGAAGATTTTAATGAAAGCCTAAATACATTAAAAATTGCAGGCACAGAGTTTTACCATGCTTTTGCATACTCTGAAAGAAAAGGAACACCTGCTTACCTTATGGATAATAAAGTAGATATTAAAACAAGGGAAGAACGCTCTAAAAGGTTAAGGCTTCAAGGGGATGATATGCTTTTAGCACTGCAAAAAAAATCTATTGGAAAAACATATAAAGTGCTTTCAGAAAAAGGCAATAAGGGCCACAGCCCAAATTATATGCTAATTCATTATGACAAGGATATTGAACCAAACCAGTTTATAAATGTATTGATTACTGAAATAAAAAATGGCAAGCTTTACGGAAAAGTAGTATAAAAAAAGGGGCTTTATATATAAGCCCCTTTTTAGTTTATATCATATCTAATAATCTTTTTGCATGAAGTTTTGCTTTTTCTTTTATTGTATTTATATTTTCTTCATTTATTCTTGTTTGGTATGAAACGCCACCTGTAAAAACATAGCCCATATACTGCATACCAGTAAAAGCGCACGTTGTTTTTAAAGGTATTAAAAAATCATCTATTTTACTTTCTTTACTTTCTTTTAGGTAAATATTTTCTTCTGCACCTGATGTTATTGAAACTATAACTTTTTTGCCTTTTAACTTATCGCCTGTGCTACCGTGGGAAAAACCATGGGTAAAAACTTCCTCAAAATATTTATGCATTAATGAAGGCATAGAAAACCAAAAAAGTGGAAACACCAATATAATTACATCTGATTTTATTAAATATTCCTGCTCTTTTGCTCTATCTATTTTATAGTCTTTATAAAGTTTATCTAAATACCTTATTTCTTTATTTTTTAAATTATTTTCCAGTTCTGCCAATATGGCTTTATTGGCAACAGAATCTTCTAAATCTGTATGCCCTGAAATAACTAATACATTTTCCATAAACCACCCACTTTTATATAAATTATTTGCCTTTTTCTTTTTCCTGCTCTGCCTGCTTTCTTAAGGCAAAATAATCTGTATTATCGTTTTTCACATAATCTATTAATTGCAGACATATCCAGGCATCTGTTGCTGCATATTCCAACTGCCGTTCAGTTAAGTGGCTGTGGGCCCAGTTTGTTTTTTGGGCACTTTTCACAAGCTTTCTGCCTAAATACCGTGCCGTTAATGCCCTAGCACCAGACTGGATAAGCCCTTTCTTCTTCATTTCAGCTGATAAATCATAAAATGATGCCTGCTTAAATTTATAAAGCTCATTAAGCCTGCGAATATCATCCTGCACACCAACGCCAACTTTTATAACATCTGGGTTTGATAAAAGCTCTGCCAGCCTGCCAGCAAAAGGCACATACCTAAGCTGAAAAATAAATGCTTCTTCATTGGTTGCAAGCTGAATAATAGATACGGGAAATTTTTGCCCCTTAAAAAAGGCAGGGCGGGACTCTGTATCAAAACCTATTACCTGCTGTTTACTTAAAACATCAAGAGCATGTTCTGATTTTGCAATACTATCCACTACTGTAATAGGGCCTTGAAATGATATAGGCTCCATTTGGTTTATATCCTCAGATGAGATTTTTAAATCTCTAAAAGGAAAAATACTATCATCTACTATGACATCACCTATAAAAAATATATTATTTATGCTGCTTATTAAAATACTCTAATAATGAAATAATATTTTCTTTAGGTGTTTCTTTCCTGACTGCCTGAATGTTTTCATCTTTAATGGCTTCATATACTTCTTTTCTATGAACTACCACATCTTTTGGTGCTTCAATACCAAGTTTGATAGATTTACCCGCAATTTCTATCACCCGAACTTCAATCTCATCACCAATCATTATGCTTTCGTTGCTTTTTCTTGAGAGTACTAACATATTATTCACTCTCAAATAAAGGCATTTTTATCTTTAATGTTTCATCATCTAAGATAATTTGTTTCGCCAGTTTTTTTTCAAAATTAACTACCAGTGGTGCTCTTAAGTTTGCAGTAGATAATTTTGGGTCAGCAGGAACAACAACAATAGAAAATATCTTCATTTCCTTTTTATCACTTATTGCCAATACTTTCAACTCTCTTTTTGGAATAGACGGGTTATAGTCCTTAAAAAAAGTGTGGGTTTCAATAAGTATAAAGCAAATATCAGTATCTTCCACAGACTGAAACCATAAAAATGGGTATGAGTTATCATCAGAAATCAGTAAAAAATCCTGTAAATCTGGAAAACCAAGAAGCGGTGAACTTAAAGTTATCACATCATCTTCTTTATATTCAATCTCCCCTAGTTTTGCTGAATTAATCTTCATAAACTCTTTTCCACCTAATTTTTTAGTCTGTTTAGATGCTGTATTTTCCATATCACTTCCTACTATACACTAATTATCCAAGAAAATCTAGTATAGAAATGCTAACCATACCACTTACTAATTTCATAGCAGACTGGTAAGCTGTTAAAGAAAGCTCCACATCTGCATTTAATTTCACTAAATCTGTGGCTGTTGAGCCTAAATAACCTGCTTTTATTTCTTCGTTATTTGTAATAACTGTTTCTTGAAATTTTATAACAGATTCTACCCTTTGCTCTCTTGTGCCTATAATTGTGCCTGCCTGTAATACCTGGTTTACTGCTGCATCTAATGTATCTATTTCGTTTTCCACACCACTGCCAATTGCTGCTGTAAAACTATCAGTTGCACTAAGTGAGCCAGCATCAAAACCTAAATGAAGGCCGTTGGAAACAAATGTGCTTTTATTGGCAGTATCAAGTTTGATATTTTGCACTAAACCACCTTCTGCATTTGTTACTTTTATGGCTACACTATCCCCTGTTTTTGGAAAACCTAGTGTTCCAGCATAATCACCTTCTGCCACAATGGAAGAAAAAGTATTGTTAGTTTTTGTAAAAGCAAGCTCACCATTACTGTTTACCACAGCTTTCATATTTTCTGCTGGTATGCCTTGGGCTTGAATCTGCCTGTTTATATCATCTGCCATTTCCTGCACA
>CAMEOC010000170.1 GCA_945929285.1 uncultured Mucispirillum sp. | reverse complement strand
GATGAAGACATAGGGGGAGTTCTTTCAAAAGTAGTTGAAAAAACAAAAGATATAAAAGAAAAGCTGGAGCAAAACAGCTTACTAGATTTATATTACAATATGGAACTGCCTGTTATATATATATTAGCAGAAATGGAGCAGGCAGGCATTTTAATAGATAAAGGGGAAATAGAAGAAACTGCTAAAAAGCTTAAGAATGATGTGGAAAAAATACTTTTCACCATAAGCAGGCAGGGCAGGACTTAAACCCAAACTCCCCTAAGCAAATGGCTGCATATCTTTATGAAAATTTAGAGTTAAAAGGAGCTAAAAAAAATAAAAGCGGATATTCTACAGATGAAGAAACTTTAAAAGATTTGCTTATATTATACCCAGAGCATGATGAATTTTTATCCAATGTGCTTAAATACAGGGAGGTAAATAAGCTTTTATCTACATACACCCTAAATTTACTTGAGTTTGTAAAAGATGATGGCAGAATACACACAGAATTTAAGCAGACAGGAACAGCCACAGGCAGGCTTTCTTCCATAAACCCAAATATGCAAAATATACCCCAAAAAGGTGAGTATGCCGAAATATTAAGGGGTGCATTTAAAGCTAAAAAAGGTTATAAATTAATATCCTTTGACTATTCCCAAATAGAGCTTAGGATTTTAGCCCATATGTCTAGTGATGAAAATCTTGTGCAGGCTTTTAATAATAATGAAGATATTCACAGCCTTACAGCTTTAAAAATATTTCACTTATCATCTTTAGAGCAGGTTAGCCCTGAAATAAGAAGAATAGCAAAAGCTGTAAACTTTGGTATATTATATGGGCTTTCTGCCTTTGGGCTTTCAAGGGATACTAAAGTTACTAGAAAAGAAGCACAAAATTTTATAGACGGCTATTTTATACTTTACCCAAAAGTTAAAGAGTTTATAGAAAGCATAGTTAAGCAGACTAAAGAACAGGGCTTTTGCAACACAATTTCAGGGAGAAAGCGTTTTATTCAGGATATAAACAGCAGAAATGCAAACCTTAGAATGAGGGCAGAGCGTATGGCAATAAATGCCCCTATACAAGGTAGTGCCGCAGATATTATTAAACTTGCAATGATATCATGTGATAATTATATTAAAGAAAGGCAGTTAGATGCAAAATCAATACTGCAGATTCATGATGAGCTTATTTTTGAAGTGGAAGAAAGTATAGTAGAAGATTTTACTAAAGATATAAAAAATATTATGGAAAATGTGGTTAGCCTTACAGTGCCTTTAGTTGTAAACTATGAAAAAGGGGATAACTGGGGGCAGTTATAATTTTTTAGTTGGAGCAAAAAATGTCAAACATTAGCAACCTGTTAAAAGAAAATTA
Source organism: uncultured Mucispirillum sp. (assembly GCA_945929285.1). Taxonomy (GTDB): domain Bacteria; phylum Chrysiogenota; class Deferribacteres; order Deferribacterales; family Mucispirillaceae; genus Mucispirillum. The sequence goes on along the minus strand of CAMEOC010000170.1, from coordinate 2,285 downwards.
TGACCTTAAAAATGAACTTGAAAGCATGGTTATCCGTGTTAAAGAAAACGAAGCGAAACACAACGGCTTTAAAGTTATACAGTTTTCTTTACTTTTAAGTGATAATCTTGATGAAATAAGCAGTAAACCCATTAGGTATATTGAAGAAATATTTGATATAGAGCGTGCCCTTTTATTTATTAGAAAAGATTGCCTTGCGGTGGCACAAAACTATGATTCTGCAGGCTCCAGAGTGCAGGTACTTGAAAGCGATGCTTTTACATATACATTTTTAGATGATGAAGTTCGCTCAGGAACAGATAAAAGTGTAATACATAAAGATTTTCAAGTAATGCCACAAAACGAAGAATATTCCTATGTGCTTGTGCCTATTACAGATAACGGGCGTATAGTGGCTGCTTTAGGCTTTTATTCCAGTAATAAAAACAGGTTTACAAAAGAATATAATTTTGATTTTGTGGAAGAATTTGCATTAATTGCTTCCATTGCCTTAAAAAAATTAGATAATGCTTTTTTACTGGAAATGCAGGCAAATACAGACTATTTAACAGGGCTGCCTAATAAATTTATATTTGATTTAACAGGCACTTCTAGTTTTCACGAATATAAACACAACGGTAGAAGCTTTTCATTTTTTATGTTTGATTTAAACAATTATAAATATATTAATGATAAGTTAGGGCATCTTGCAGGGGATAATATTCTTAAAACCATTGCAAGAAATATGCGTTCTCAAATAGGTGATTACGATATTTTAGGTAGGTTTGGTGGTGATGAATTTTATCTTTTCTCAGTGGAAACAGATAAAGAAAAATTAAAAGAAATGGTGAAAAATTTAATAAAAACCGTGGAAGAAACTAGTTATGAAGAAAATAAAGATTTAAAATTTGGTTTTTGTGGCGGTGTTGTTATTGTGGATAAAGATGAGTATATGTCCTTTGAAGAAATTGTCCGCATGGCAGACAGCAGGCTTTATGATGCAAAAAGTAAAATAAAAAAAGAAAATGGACTATCTTTAGAAAGTAAAGTAATGGGGTTAGATGATGATAATTGATAAAAACCATAAAAAACTGCAGAATATAAAAAATAGAGGGGCGATTATGGAAGGTGATTACCTTCAAATTGCTGCAGATATTATATCAAATGTTCAAAAAAATGGTGATAATGCCCTTTTTGAATATACAAAAAAGTTTGATAATTTTGATATTAATAAAGATAATATAAAAGTTAGCAGGCAGGAAATAGAAGAAGCTTATAAAAATACTGATGAAAAATTAATTAAAGCCATAAAAAAAGCTAAAGAAAACATATTATCTTTTCATAAAATGCAAATGGAAAAAACATGGCTTTATGAAACAGAAATGGGTGCAATGCTTGGGCAGAAGATAACACCGCTTGATAGTGCAGGTATATATGTGCCTGGGGGCAAGGCGGCTTATTTTTCTTCTGTATTAATGAATGCTTTACCTGCTGTTGCAGCTGGAGTGAGAGATATATATATGGCAAGCCCTGCCACAGGTGGAGTAATTAATAGTGCAGTTTTAGTAGCAGCTGATATATGCGGTATAAAAGAAATATATAAAATAGGTGGAGCTCAAGCCATAGCTGCTTTAGCTTACGGCACAGAAAGTGTTAAAAAGGTAGATAAGATTACAGGACCTGGCAATATTTATGTGGCAATGGCTAAAAAACTTGTTTTTGGTGTATGTGATATAGATATGATAGCAGGACCTAGCGAAATATTAATAATAGCAGGTGATAATGCCAGGGCAGAATATGTAGCTGCTGATATGCTTGCCCAGTGCGAGCATGATGAGCTTGCTTCAGCTGTAACTATTACATGGAATAAAGAATTAGCAGAAGAAATAGAAAAACAGGTATATAACCAGCTTGAAAAACTTCCAAAAAAACATATTGCCCAAGTTTCTTTAGAAAAACATTCTGCAATTATTTTGGTAGATAGTTTAGATGAAGCATGTGATGTGGCAAATAATATTGCACCAGAGCATTTAGAATTATATATTGATGATGCTTTAAGCCATATTGGTAAAATACGCCATGCAGGAGCAATATTTGTTGGGGAAAATTCACCAGAAGCAGCAGGGGATTATTATGCAGGACCAAACCATGTGTTACCAACTGGTGGCAGTGCCAGATTTTTCTCACCCCTTGGCACATACGACTTTTTTAAGCGTTCAAGTATAATATATTATAACAAACAGTCTTTACAGGCAAATGGTGAAAATATTATAACAATGGCAGAAAATGAAAACCTGCAGGCCCAT
>CAMEOC010000169.1 GCA_945929285.1 uncultured Mucispirillum sp. | reverse complement strand
ATATGTTTCAAGAGGGCAGAGGCATAGGGCTTTTAAACAAAATAAAAGCATATAAACTGCAGGATGAAGGTTATGACACTGTGGAAGCGAATATTAAGCTTGGGTTTTTAGATGATGAGCGAGATTATTCCTTTGGTGCTCAGCTTTTAAGAAAACTAGGCATTACAAAAATGAGGCTTTTATCAAACAACCCTAGAAAATTTACAGGGCTTTCTGAATACGGCCTTGAAATAACTGAAAGAGTGCCTATACAGTGTGGCATAGGTGGAGAAAATTTAAAATATATGCAAACTAAAAAAGATAAATTAGGCCATATATTAGATATATAAAATTGAGGTTGCAAAATGAATATTTTTGAAGGAAATTTTAAGGGAGCAGGTGTTAAAATTGCCATAGTTGCTTCTAGATTTAATGAATTTATAACAAAAGAATTAATAGGCGGAGCAGAAGATGCTTTAGTTCGCCACGGTGTAAACACCAGTGATATTGATGTATATAGAGTGCCTGGAGCATTTGAAATACCTGCAGCAGCTAAAAAAATAGCAGAAAGCCAAAAATATGATGCTGTAATAACTTTAGGTGCAGTAATAAGAGGCTCTACCCCTCATTTTGATTATGTTTCAGCAGAAGTTTCAAAAGGTGTGGCAACAGTTGGTATGCAGTGTAATATACCTGTTATTTTTGGTGTTTTAACAACAGATACCATAGAGCAGGCAATAGAGCGTGCAGGCACAAAAGCAGGCAATAAAGGAAGCGATGCTGCCATGGCTGCCCTTGAAATGATTAACCTTTATAAAGGAATATAATAGAAATGGTAAGAAAAAGAACTAAAGGGCGTGATTACGCTGTTCAAATGCTTTATAGTGCAACAGTTGCAGAAAATACAGCTGAAGAAACAAAATCATCTTTTAGGCTGGAATATGAAAAAGAACTGCCTGAAATATTAGATTTTGCAGATAAACTTTTTAGCACAGCCTATAAAAATAAAGAAAAAGATGAAGCTTTAATATCAGAATTAATTTCTAAAAACTGGACATTAGAAAGAATAGGCTTATTAGAAAGGTGTATTTTAAGGCTTGGTATTTCTGAACTTTTTGAAGGTGATGCACCATACTATGCTGTTATTGATGATTATGTTACTTTAGCAAAATCTTATGGCGATGAAAAATCTGCTTCCTTTGTAAATGGTATGTTAGAAAATGTAAAAAATAAATTTTCCTTAGAGATGAGCAATGACAGTAAATAATAATATCCTTTATATTGACTATGGGCAGGTTGATTACTCACCAACCATAATAGATTACGACTTTTTAAATAAACGCCCAAGGGGAGGCTCCAGCAGAATAGATTTTTTCTCCCACGGTATGATATCTTCATCTTTAGAAGGTATTAGTTTTGATAATAAAGTTTATTTAAAAAAAGATAATATCTTTTTTGAAAAAGGTATTTTTTTACTGGATTTTAGCCAGATTATAAATAACCACCAGTTATTTATTGAAATGATAGAAGATTTAAAATTTACTAAAATATATGTGGAAAATTCAAAACACTATAATATATTACCAGTAATAGAAAAACTAAAAGATGTAGATGTAATACTTATGAATTTTGGAAGTGAAGAAAGTGGAAAATAACCCATATACTGTCCGCATACGATTTTCATGCAGTAAGGAAGATATTATTATAGTAAACTCTATAATAGATTCCTACGGTGGTTTAGGGCTTATCCGCACTCTTGATAAACAAAAGTGTAATTGTGCTGTTTTTACCACAAGCACCATGTATAAAACCACATTAAAAGTAATGGAAGCTCTGCAGCAGGAAGGTTTATCTATCCATGATATTATAGTAGATGAAACAGAATCTGTAGATGAATACGCTTTATAAAAAGGGAAGTGAAAATGGATTTAGGTATAAACAAGAAATATATGATATTTAGTATTGTAACAAATACTACAAAAGATAACAGGCCTTTCATAAGAATGACTTTAACAGATACTGACGGGGCAAGTATGAACGCCATAATGTTTGACAGCAACAAGCTTTCCTTTACCCCAGAACGCAGTCAAGTGGTGGAAGTAACAGGGGCACTGCAGCAGTATAATGGTGTAACCCAGTTAAAAGTAAGTGATATGGTGCTTTTAGAAGGGGAAGATGCCAATGAATTTCTCCCAAAATCTGATAAAGATGCAAAAGCTATGGAAGAAGAATTAAAAGCAGTATTACAAAAGCATATAAAAAGCTCATACTTTAAAAGTTTATGCAATGCTTTTTATGCAGATAAAGAAGTATATAATATTTTTGTAAAAAGCCCTGCTGCAAAAAGTGTGCACCATGCTTATATTAACGGGCTTTTAGAGCATACATTATCTATGGTAAAACTATCTGCTTTAATATGCGATTTTTACGGCAAAGATGTATGTAATAAAGAGCTTACTATTATGGGTGCTCTTTTTCATGATATTGGCAAAACAAAAGAAATAGATTTGGAAAATTCCTTTGAATATACAGATGAAGGCAAACTTTTAGGCCATTTAATAATGGGCATGAATATGGTGGATAAATATATTGCTTCCATTCCAGATTTTCCTAAAAAAGCAAGAGATTTACTGCTTCATTTAATTGCAAGCCACCATGGTCTTTTAGAATTTGGCTCTCCAAAACGCCCAAAAACAAAAGAAGCTTTTATTCTGCACTATGTGGATAATATAGATGCAAAAATAAATGCTTTTAATAATGCCTTTGAAAAAGAAAATGTGGTAGAAGGTGGCTGGAGCCAGTATGATAGAATATTAGAACGCCAGTTTTATAACCATGGGCTTATTCCTGAGGAATAGATGAAGTTTTTATTTATTGGGGATATAGTTGGCAAAAGCGGCAGGAAAGCAGTAAAAACTCACCTGGAAAATAATGAGTATGATTTTATAATAGCCAATGTGGAAAATTCTGCTGCTGGTTTTGGTGTTACAGAAAGAGTATATAATGAGTTGAAAAATATGGGAATACATGCTATGACAGCAGGTAACCATACATGGGATAAAAAAGAAACAGAAAACTTAATACATAACTGGGAAGGCTTTATACGCCCTGCAAACCTTGGAAGCAGGGTATTAGGTAAAGGTTATAATATATTTAATGCAGCAGGCAGAAAAATATGTGTTATAAACCTTTTAGGCAGAGTATTTATGAATTTAAGTAACTGCCCCTTTGAATGTTTTGATAATATATATGAAAGTTTAGATAAAGACTGCTTTATAATAGTTGATTTTCACGGAGAAGCAACCAGTGAAAAAATAGCTTTTGGCAATTATGTTAAAAACAGGGCACATGTGGTTACAGGCACTCACACCCATGTGCAGACAAATGATTTAAAGCTTATGGAAAATACTCTTTACTTAACAGATGCTGGTATGTGTGGAGCTTATAACAGCATACTTGGTATGGAAGTGGAAAGCATAATAGATAAGTTTATAACAAATATGCCCCACAGGTTTAAAGTTGAAACAAAAGGGGATATTTTGTTTAACGGTTTTTCCTTTACATTAAGTGATGATAATATTATAAGTGATTATAAATTAATAAATGAAGTATACGAAAATATAGAATTATAATTTTATGGTGATTATATGAAAATAGAAGTAACGGATGAAAAAACTATTTTAT
>CAMEOC010000168.1 GCA_945929285.1 uncultured Mucispirillum sp. | reverse complement strand
AAGTGAGCCGTCATCATATATGGGGCTACTATGCTGTGGGAACGAAAATACCTATAATCTACCTGCCCCAGTGTAAAATAGTAATAAAAACTAGATAAAGTCATTATAAAAAGACCAATGGCAAAAGCTAATATAATATAATTAATACTTTTTTTATCTACAAAATAATATGCTGTAAAAAATATAAGCATAGGCCATGGGCTTACTAACCCTTTACTAAATATAGTATATTCACTGCCAAAAAAAGTGGAAAATATGGCTGAAACCCAGTATAAAAAAAACAGAAAAAAATATATGTTTTCTTTTAAAATATTATATTTATTATCAATAATATATATAACTAAACAAAGTAATAATACCCCAAGGGATATTTGAGATAATGAAATAGAAATGCTTAAGAAAAAACCTAAAAGAATAATAAAAATATTTGTAGTTAAATTAAACGGTTTTGATATTGTAATATTTCCCATAAATAAACCAAAATAAAATTATATTTATTACTTATTAGCATAAAAACACTTATTATGCAAGTTTCATTATAATTTAATATATTATAAATGCTTTTTATTTATATATAAAAATATTGCTTGATTATTCTATTATTATTAATTATCCTATTTATAATATAATATATATTCATATTTTATGAGGGTTATATGGAAAAACATTATTACGCATTAACATTTGTTAATAATGACAGTAAAGGCATAGTTTATGAAACAACAAAAGTTCTTTATGATAACGGCTTTAATATTGCAGATTCCAGCTCTACATTATTACAGGGCGTTTTTTCTATGATATTTATTGTTACCAGTGAAAAAGACTATAAAGAAGATGATATTAAAGAAATGTTTAAAAATGTCCGCTCCCATATGGAAGTTTTTAAATATGAGAAAATGCCTGAGGAAAAAGAAGGTTTTCACTACTCTATTTCTGTATACGGGGCAGATAAACCAGGTATTGTAAATGCTATTACAGAAGAAATAGCAAAAAACAACTTAAATATAATAGATTTACAAACAAAAATTACAGGTAAAAGCCCGCAGGTATATATAATGATGCTTGAAGTGGTTGGAGAAAATGAAAACAGTGAAAATGTATGGCAGGAAGCATTAAAAAATACTGCTAAAAAAATAAACACACAAATAAATATTAAAAAAATAGAGTTTTTTGAGCTTTAATATGGCAGTTAGAAAAGTATTACAATATCCTGATGATTTATTAAAACAAGAATCAGTTGAAGTTACTGAAATAAATGATGAAATTAAAGAAATAATAAATGATTTAAAAGATTCTATGTTAGATGCAGGCCATTCCACAGGTATTGCATCACCACAAATTGGAAAACTTGTGCGGATTATTACAATAGATGCCTCATTAAATAAAAAATGTAAAGAAAACCATGGGTTTATGGTTATGATAAACCCTGAAATAATTGAACACAGTGGCATGGTTACTTCCAGGGAAGGCTGTATGTCTGTTCCTGATTATACAGGTAATGTTACAAGAGCAGAAAGAATAGTTGTAAATTATTATGATGAAAATATGCAGCAAAATGTATTAGAAACCAGTGGGTTTGAGGCCATACTTATTCAGCATGAAACAGACCACTTAAATGGTATGCTTTTTGTAGACAGGGTTATTTCTAAAAGGACAGATTTATTCAAAAGAAAAAAATACTAATAATATAAGGGAGATTTTATGAAAGTTGTTATCACTTCAAAAATGCCAGAAATTATTAACAAATATCTTGAAGATATTCGTATTGAAAGTAATAATTTAGATGAGCCACTACCTACTATTAGGCTTAGGCAGATGATGAGTGATACTGATGCTTTAATATGCACTTCTAGTGATAATATTGATAGACCTTTAATGGAATCTTCCCCAAAATTAAAAGTAATTGTTAACTATGATGCAGGCACTGATAATATAGATGTGGATTATGCCACCCATAGAGATATTACAGTATGCACAGCAAAACATATATTAACCCAAAGTGTTGCAGAAATGGGCTTTGCATTATTGATGAGTGCTGCCCGCCATATTCCCCAGGCAGATAAATATGCTAGAAACGGCAGGTTTGTTGGCAATACTAATTACAGCTTTTTAGCAGGGCTTGACTTTTATAAAAAAACACTGGGTATATATGGTATGGGAAATATTGGGCAGGCTGTTGCAAAAATTGCTTCTGGTTTTTCTATGGATATTATATACCATAATAGAAAAAGAGATAAGCAGGCAGAACTTATTTTTGGGGCAACTTATGCCACTTTTGATGAGCTTTTAGAATGGTCTGACTACTTAATTATTACTGCCCCACTTACTATGGATACAAGGCATGCTTTTTCATTAAAAGAGTTTAAAAAAATGAAAAAAACTGCTGTGCTTGTTAATATTGGCAGAGGTGCAATTATTAGGGAAAGTGATTTAGCAGTTGCCCTTTCTGAAAAAATAATATATGCTGCAGGTCTTGATGTTTTTGAGTTTGAGCCAGAGATTAATGAAGATTTAAAGAAACTTGATAATGTGGTTTTATCCCCTCATTTAGGAAGCTCTACCCATGCTACAAAAGAGCTTATGGCAATTAGCTGTGCAGAATCTGTTATTAGTGTATTAAAAGGTGGTATAACTCCAGATACAGCAGTTAATAAACCTGTTATTATATAAGATAATATAAAAATCCTGCCCACCATTTAGTAGCAGGATTTTATTTATTTTTAAAATGGTTTTTCTGGAACTATGGAGCTAGAGTTGCTAGACCTTGCTCGTATTTCTGTTTCTTCCTGAGATATTACCATTTCTTTTGCAATGCTTCCATCTTCATTATATTCTGTATATTTAAAACTATCTATACTTCTTTCCATTATGTGATGAACTGCCATTAGTACGACTGTTATTGCAAAAGCAATATACCAGTATTTCATATATTCTCCGCCAAAATATTTTGAAAAACGCTTTTTCTTTTCTTTTTCTTCAGACATTTATATTCTCCTTAAGTTTATATACTATGACGCACTATTTTTTCAAGCAAAGCAGAAAAATCTTTTAGTTTTACCATATTTGCCCCGTCTGATAATGCTTTTTCTGGTGAAGGGTGTGTTTCTGCAAAAAAACCTTTAATACCGCATGCACTGCTGGCAGCTGCTAAATATGGAGCATATTCTGGGTTGCCGCCACTTTTTCCATCTAATGCCCCTGGTTTTTGTGTGGAATGGGTTAAATCCATTATTACAGGCACATTAAACTGCTGCATATCTATTAAGTTGCGAAAATCTACCACCAGGTTGCCATAACCAAACATATTGCCACGTTCTGTAAGCATAACTTTGTTATTACCTGCAGATGTTACTTTTTCCAGTGGATATTTCATATCCATACCGCTTAAAAATTGAGCTTTTTTAATATTTACTATTTTACCAGTATTAGCAGCTGCTACTAAAAGGTCTGTCTGCCTGCATAAAAAAGCTGGAATCTGCAAAATATCGCATACTTTTGCTGCAGGCTCTGCTTGATAGCTTTCATGAATATCTGTTACAACAGGTATATTATATTTTTCTTTAATTTCTGCCAATATTTCAAGACCTTTTTCTAACCCCTGGCCTCTAAAGCTGTTATTAGATGTTCTATTTGCTTTATCAAAAGATGCTTTAAATACATATTTCATATTATATTTTG
>CAMEOC010000167.1 GCA_945929285.1 uncultured Mucispirillum sp. | reverse complement strand
TTTGCAAGGCTTGTGCTTTCAAATTCTTTTGGCATATAGTCTTTTATAATACCGTATTTTAATAATTCATCACTAGAAGATTTTCCAATAACTACAATTTTTAAATGGCTTAAAGCCCTGCTGTCTTTATTTTTTAAATGAAGCTCTTTAAAAAAGTGTATTACACTATTTTTACTGCTAAAAACTATGGCAGAATATTCATTTAAGTTATCTATTAAATATGTAAGCTTTTCTTTATTTTGCATTTCCTGCACCTGCATACACACAAAATCAAGAGCATCTGCACCTTTAGATTTTAGCTTATCTATTAATTTATTGTTTGAGATTTTGGCTCTAGGCACAATTACTTTTTTACCAAATAATTTATTTTTCGTAAAATAATCAAACTTATTTCCTAAACTGCAAACCTTACCAACAGCAATTACTGCAGGGCTTTTTAAATTAAACTTTTGGGCTTCTTCATATATTTTGCTGACTGTGGAAAAAAGTGTTCGCTGGTTGCTTCTTGTGCCGTTTTCCACAGCCACACAAGGCATATTTTCATCTATTCCAGCTTCTATTAGCCCAAGGGTTAGCTGTTTTAATGTGGAAACTCCCATATAAAAAATAATAGTGCCACCACCTGCAACTAAACTTTTAAAGTTTATATTTTCCACAAGCCCGTCTTTTGCATGGCCTGTAATAAAATGGATAGATGAAGCATAATCTCTATGTGTTACTGGAATTCCTGCATAAGCAAGTGCTGAAACTGCACTTGTAATACCTGGTATCACTTCATATTCTATATTATTTTCAACTAACAGCTCCAATTCTTCGCCGCCTCTGCCAAAAACAAAAGGGTCGCCCCCTTTTAAGCGAACCACATTTTTTCCAAGCAGTGCTTTTTCAAGAAGTATTTTATTTATTTCCCCTTGTGGAATATTGTGGTGGTTCATTACTTTTCCCACATTTATCATTTCTGCATTTTCTGGGCTTAAATCAAGTATATCTTTTGAAACAAGCCTGTCATAAACTACCACATCACTTTCTTTAAGTGCATTATATGCTTTTATGGTTAATAAGCCCTTATCTCCAGGGCCTGCACCTATTAATGTTACTTTACCTTTTTTCATAATACTTCCTTTAATTTTATGCTGTATTCTTTTGCTTTTTTATGGTTTTTGCCGTCTTTTGAAATAAGCCCGCATATTACTTCATCATTTTCTATAAGAGCAGGAAAATAAAAATTACTCATGCTTTTATCGCTTATGTTATTATAATACATTATATTTTCCTGCCTTGCTTTTTCTATAATATCTTTATTTACATCTTTATTATCTGTTGCTGCTATTACCATATTATATTGGCTTGTTATATCCCTTTTATCATATTCTTTTATTATAATATCTATATTATCCATATTATATTTTGCCTGTTTTGTAATAACTTTTATATTTTGGCAAAACTTATATAATATATTTATTCTTCTATAAGCAATATTTCCAAAACCAATAACAAGTATTTTAAAATCTTTTATATCTATAAATAAAGGAAACATATTATCCCCTTATATATTTTTCCTGCATAATATCTTTTATTTCCTGCAGGCTTCTGCCCTGCACTTTTTCTGCTTTTCGTTTTATAATGATTAGCTCTGCCCCTGTATTTTTAGCAGCCAGCAGTTTTTCATCAAAGCCCCCTGCCTTACCTGTATCTTTTGTTACTAAAAATTTTCCCTTTATCTGCTGTATGGTAGCCTCATTCATAAATGTAGAAAAAGGCCCCTGCATACATATTACATTTTTTAATATAAACCCTAAATCTTTTATATTTTTTATAACATTTTCTTCAGGCAAAACCCTTGGATAAAGCCTTGAAATATCATTAATTCCCTTATATTTAGCCAATTCTTTTGAGCCTGTTGCAAGTAAAATATTACCTTCTTTTGTGTTTAAATATTCAACTGCTTCTTCAATACTTTCAAACTCTTTTGCACCACTTTCATAGGTGGAAGGCCTTAATATTCTAAAGTATTCTATATTTAAAAAAAGGCAGGCATTATATAGATTTTCTGTAACAATGCTGGCATAGGGGTGAGTGGCATCTATTACTATAATATTTTCATCTTTCATACTTTTAAAAAGTGCTACCATCTCATCATAATCTTTTCTGCCTGTAATTATTTCTGCATGTTTATATTCAGGTAAAACCATTTTACCGTAATCTGTAGCTGTAAAAATAATAGAAGCAATATTATTTTCATCAAAAAATAAAGTTATTTCTTTTCCTTCTGTTGTGCCTGCAAAAATTAAGGGCTTTATCATATACCTTTATAACCCCTTGGTGTTACCATTTTTTTATTGATTAGTTTTGTAGTGCTGTTGCCTATTATTATTAAGGTAAACATATCTGCATTAAAATAATAAAGCTCTTTAAATTTTAATATACCAGTTTCTTCTTCATCTCTTTCGCAGTTTCTAACATAGCCGCATACTGTATTTTCATTAATATAAGGCTTCATAATTTCACATGCTTTTTTCAAATAATCTGCCCGTTTTTTGCTTCCTGGGTTATATAATGCAATAATAAATTCTGCCTCAGCTGCATTTTTAAGGCGTTTTTCAATTTTTTCCCATGGTGTTAGTAAATCGCTTAATGAAATAACAGCAAAATCATGGGTTAGTGGTGCCCCAAGCTTTGCAGCAGCAGCTAAAACTGCACTTATACCAGGTATTACTTCTATTTCAATATCATCATCACCTGCTATTTCATATATAAGCCCTGCCATACCGTAAACCCCAGCATCACCACTGGAGATTAATGATACAATCTTACCATTTTTAGCTAATTCTATTGCTTTTTCGCACCTTGCCACTTCCTGTTTCATAGGTGTTGTTATAATCTCTTTACCAGCTATTTTATGGGCTATTAAATCAGTATATACCCCATAGCCTGCAATAACAGAGCTTTCTTCAATGGCTTTTAATGCTCTACTGCTTATTAAATCATCACTTCCTGGGCCTGTGCCAATAACATATAGTTTTCCTTTCATTTATTTTTCCTCAATTATTTTATATTTTTAAAATTTCCCCTTCCAGCTTATTTTTCCAATGGCAAGAGTAAAACCATTATATGATGTTTTTTCCATAATTATTTCTGCATTACTATTATAAGCTTTTACTGCTCTTTCGCACACATTATCCACCCCGGTTACACTTTTTACAAAATCACTTTTGCTAAATTCACCTGCCACATTTTGCAAAACTTCTGCACCATAAGTTATAAAGGGCAGGTTAAAATCTTTTGATAACTGGTTTATGGCTTTTTCTTCCTTTTTTAATTCAATACTTACAATTGATATTATTTCATAAGGGGCAATATTATATTTTTCAAGGCTCATATTTATAAAATCTTGCAGATTTTTATACTCTGCCCCTTTTCTAGCGCCTATGCCTAATACATACTCTTTTGGTATTAACTGCATTGTAACAGGAAAAGCTAACTTATTTATATCTTTAGATATTACTATACCGCATTCAGTTTGCATATCTGCATATAATTCTTTTGGCATACTGCCTTCCACTTTATAATCACTTAAAAAGCCTACTTTTTCCCCTTTTAATATTCTTGCAGATATTTCTTTTATTTTTGTAATATCTTTAATATGGAGGTTAATATTTACTGCAAAATTATCTACTG
>CAMEOC010000166.1 GCA_945929285.1 uncultured Mucispirillum sp. | reverse complement strand
ATATATAGATATTTTATAATCTCTGGCACAACTGCTTTATTAGGCTCTAAAATTTCAGCAATAGGGCGGGCAAATATAATAATTACTGCCATCATAACTGTAACGATTGCCATAGATATAAAAGCTGTAACAAAGCCATTTTTATATGCTTCATCGAACTTTTTCTTACCCATTAAATTACCAACAATTACAGCATTTGCCATATTAAAAGCAAAGGCTGGCATAAATATGGCACTTTCTATTCTAAGTCCTGTGGCATAAGTTGCCATTATTTCTGTGGAATAAAGGGGCAGCATACCAAGTATGGCATATAGTGCTGTGCCGCCAAACTGCCATGAAAGTGATACAATACCACCAGGCCAGCCAATAGATAATGTCTGCTTTAATATACTGCTTGAAAAAACATAAACTTTATCAATAAGCCTATACATTATAGTTATATTAATAAGTGAAGCAGCAGCTATACTTATGGCTGTGGATATGGCTATACTTTTATAACCAATATCTGTAAAATTATAAAAATATAAAAGCAAAATAATATTTAAAATGGCAGCAAATATCATAACACCCATGGTTATAATAACTCTTTTACATGAACGCAGCACACCATTCATATTTATTAAAGTCATATGAAAAATAATACCTAGAAAATATATTTTAATTAACGATGAAGCGTATTCTTTAACACTATTTTCTGCATTTAAAAATGAAGCAATTTGGTTTGAAAATAAAAGCCCTATTAAGCATACAAATACACCAAAAATAAAAGCAGAGGTAATAGATGTAAAAATGGCAGATTTAAAAAGATATTTATCATCAGAAGTAAAAAGGCGGGAAAGAATAGAAACTGCACCTATTGTTAAAGCATGGCCTGTCATTATAAATAAAGAATATACCTGGCTTGCAAGCCCTGTGGCTGCTTTTATTTCTGTGCCGTAAAGCCCTGCAATATATATATCTGTCATGCTCATTAAAAATTCAAAGACCATCATTACCATCATTGGCCAGCTCATTTTCCAGCTTGATTTAATTAAAGGCATAACATTTTTTACAGGTTTTAAAATTTTTTGCTTAACAAATGAAGTATTTTCTTGTAACATCATATACTGCAATAGCATATTATTAAAATATTTTAAAGACTTATTTTTTAATTAATATGTAGAAAGTTTGAGTATTTTTTAAAATATACTTTTTAATATATATAAATAGTATAAGGTTAAAATTTAAGAGGCATAAAATGATATCTTACATTTCACTAATCTTTTATATTTTAGCATTTGTGCTTATTGCTTTGTTTTTATATTCAGGCAATCGCAGTGTTAGAAATCTTTTTAACATTTTTATGGTTTTAGGGGTTGTATGTAACTTATATGAACTTATTATCAGGTTTTTAGAAACAGGGCTTGCTCCCACATCTACCCTTTATGATTTAATGCTTACATTATCACTTTCCTTTGGTATAACATACTTTATACTTTATGCAAAATACAGGCGTCCACTGGTTGGGCTTTTTATATCACCATTTATGGTTTCTGCATTAATTATTGCCATATGTTACCCTCCAACTATTACTCCATCATACCCTGTGGTTGACAGCATATGGAAAGTGGTGCATTTACCGTTTATTGTGCTTGGCACAACTTTTTTAGTGGCGGCATTTGTGGCTTCTGTTATGTATATTATACAAGAAGCACAGCTTAAAAAGAAGAAATTTGGCTTTATTTTCCAAAGGTTTCCAGCTCTTGATACCATAGGTAAAATAAATAATACATCATTAAGTATTGGTTTTTATTTCTTTACCATTGGGGCAGTTTTAGGTTTTATATGGATGCTGCAAAATAATCTAGAAGAACTGCTTTCTTCTGCAAAAGTAGTATTTTCAGTGCTTACCTGGGTGCTTTATGGTGCATTAATTATGCTTAAAAGAATAAAGCCTTTAACCCAAAGGCAGACAGCCCAGTGGACTATAATAGGGTTTATTTTAATAATAATAACTTATGTTGGCGTTGCCAGCTTTATGCTGAGGTAATATAAATGTTAGTAGTTTTAGGACTTAACCATAACTCTGCACCTGTTACAGTTAGGGAGAAAATGGCTATTAAAAAAGAGGATATGGAGCCATTATATAGGAAATTCTTAAGTGAAAACAATGTGCAGGAAATGTTTTTAGTTTCCACTTGCAACAGGGTGGAATATTATTTTGTAATAAAAGATTATTTATGTGATAAGTGCGATATTCATTCGCCAATATGCGATAAATGCGAAATATATTCCATGGTTGCTGCAAACTGTGATTTATCTGTGGAAGATTTAGTAAACTACACATATTTTGCTTCTGGCAGGCAGGCGGTAACTCATCTTTTTGCTGTGGCTTCAGGTCTTGACAGCCTTGTTTTAGGTGAGCCTCAAATATTTGGGCAGATAAAAGATGCCTTTGATATATCTAAAGAATGCAGGGGAATGGGTATATTTTTAAATAGACTTTTTGAATTTACCCTAAAAACAGCAAAAAAAGTGCGAACTGTTACGGGAATATCTGAAAACCCTGTATCTGTAAGCTATGCAGCAGTGGAGCTTGCCAAAAAAATATTTTCAGATTTAAGGCAGGCAAAAGCATTGATTATTGGGGCAGGGGAAATGTGCGAGCTGGCAGCCAGGCACTTAGTTGGCTCTAATATCGGCTCTATTATTGTAACAAATAGAACTTTTGAAAAAGCTGTAAAATTAGCAGAAGAATTTTCAGGGGATGCTGTTGTTTTTGACAGGTTTGCATCTAAACTTTCAGAAGTGGATATTATAATTTCTTCCACAGGGGCTGAAAATTTTGTGGTTACAAAAGAGATGATAAAAGATGCCATGAAAAAACGCCCTTCTAAACCTTTATTTTTCATAGATATTGCAGTGCCAAGGGATATTGACCCAGAAGGTGCTGAAGTGGAAAACACATATATTTATGATATAGATGATTTAAAAAATGTGGTGGAAGCCAATAAAAAAGAAAGGGAAAAAGAAGCTAAAAAAGCGTGGGATATTGTGCATAATGCAGCTTATGCTTTTGATGAGCAAATGGAATCATTAAAAATTACACCAGTTATTAAAAATATGCGTAACTATTTTGAAGAAAAACGAAATGAAGAACTGCAAAAATACTGCGAAAAATTTAAAATAACTGATGAAAAAGAAATAGAACATTTAAACTATCTTTTAACGGCAACCCTTAATAAAATACTTCATAAACCTTTTATGAACTTAAAAGAACATGCCACAGATGAGGCAAAATATTCCATTGCAGAAGCTGTGGAAATAATATTTAATAATAAATAGTTTGGTGATATATGAGAAATGAAATTGTTATAGCTACAAGAGGTTCTAAACTTGCTTTATGGCAGGCAGAATATATTAAAAGTGAAATAGAAAAACACCATAAAAATATTATATGCCGTTTGGAAATCATTAAAACCATGGGGGATAAAATATTAGATGTGCCCCTTGCAAAAATAGGCGGTAAAGGGCTTTTTGTAAAAGAAATAGAAACAGCTTTAATGGAAAAAAAGGCAGATTTAGCGGTGCATAGTATGAAAGATGTGCCAATGGAACTGCCCCATGGTTTAGAGCTTACCCCATGCCCTGTGGCTGAAAAACCAAACGATGCTTTTTTATCTATTAGGTATAACTCCATTGCAGAAC
>CAMEOC010000165.1 GCA_945929285.1 uncultured Mucispirillum sp. | reverse complement strand
AAGCTATGCTATTTTAGGCACTGTTGCTGTCAAAAACCCAGATTTTGTATATGAAGCTTGTGAAAAATACCCTAATAAAATTATTTTAGGAATAGATGCTAAAAATTTAATGGTGGCAACAGAAGGCTGGTATGAAGAAAGCAAACTTTCTGTTTTTGATGTAATAAAAAGGTATGAAACATGTAAAATAGAAAGTGTTATTTTTACAGACATTGAAAAAGACGGTATGTTATCAGGCATTAATAAAGAACAGATTCAGCTTGTGGCAGATAAATCACCTTTTGGGGTAATAGCTTCCGGTGGGGTTTCAGGTATTGAAGATATTAAAACATTGAAAAATATGGCACATAATAATGTTAAAGGCTGTATTGTAGGCAAAGCAATATATGAAAATAAAATAAACTTGGAAGAAGTATTTGCTTAGGTGATTATATGAAAAAAGTCCCTTTTTTATACGACCTTTTAGCAACTGGCTTTTTTATGGGAAAAATACCTTTTATGCCTGGTACTTTTGGAAGCCTTGTGGCAATACCTATAGGCTATTTATGCACATTTTTACCAGTATATGCAGGCTGGGCATTATTTGGCTTAATATTTTTTATAGGTGTATTTGTTTCCGGCAGATGTGCAACCATTACAGGTATAGAAGACCCATCTAGTGTTGTAATAGATGAGGTGGCAGGGCTTATGATTTTTTATCTGCTTTTTCCATTTAAGCCAGTATATATTATAGCAGGGTTTATTCTCTTTAGGTTTTTTGATATATTAAAGCCATTTCCAGTTAGTTTTTTTGATAAAATAAAAAACGGCTGGGGTATTATGCTTGATGATATTGCAGCAGGGCTTTATGCTGTGCTTGTGGGCCTTATTATATTAAAAGTACTAGAATATTTTAATATTGCAATAGGTTAGGTATATGTCTATCTGCATACTAAGTATTGGTTCAGAACTTTTAGAAGGCAGTGTTATTGACAGTAACTCTGCCTTTATAGCTAATAATTTAACCAGGTTTGGGGCAAATGTAGGCCTTATCCGTATGGTAAAAGATAATAAAGATGAAATTGTGCATCTTTTTCAAAAATACTCACAAAAATACGATATAATACTAACAACAGGTGGTTTAGGGCCTACTTTTGATGATATTACAGCAGAATGTTTGGCAGAAAGTGCAGGGCTTTCACTTGAGCTTAATGAAAAAGCATATAACCATATGGCTTCACGGTTAAATAAAGCAGGGGTTATAATTAGGCAGGAACATAAGCACCAGTCAATGTTGCCATCTTCATGTATACTTTTTAATAATAATGTGGGAACAGCTTTAGGGTTTTCTATAAAATTAAATAAAGCCCATATTATATGTATGCCTGGAGTGCCTTTAGAAATGAAGGATATGTTTTTAAAGGAAGTGCTGCCATTTGTTAGTAAAACTTTAAACTTAAAAGAAAAAGCATATATTGACCTGCACTTTTTATCTATACCAGAATCAGATGTAGATGTATTTATAAGAAGCTTAAAAATAGAAGATAATGTGCAGTGCATAATAAATGCAGGCAATGCACAAGTGGTGGTAAAACTTCGCGGGGATAATAAAGAAAAAGTAGAAGAATATGCTTTAAAAATAGAGAAAGCTTTTCCTGAAAATTTTATAGGCAGGGGCGATATTTTACCTTCAGAATATTTAGTCCGCCTTTTAAAAAGCAGTGGCAAAACCATAACATGTGCTGAAAGCTGCACTGGTGGTATGTTATCCAGCTTAATTACAGATGTAAGCGGGGCTTCCAGTGTATTTTATGGCAGTGTGGTAAGCTATGATAACAGCATAAAAGAAAATGTATTAAAAGTGCCACAAGAAATTTTAAATACATATGGTGCAGTAAGTGAAGAATGTGCTTATGCTATGGCAGAAGGTGTTAGAAACTTAATGAAAACAGATTACGGCATATCTATAACAGGTATTGCAGGGCCAACAGGTGGAACAGAAGAAAAGCCTGTGGGGTTAGTGTATATTGGTGTTACAGATGGTGAAAATACGAAAGTATATAGAAATATATTTAACGGCTCAAGGCAGCAGGTGAGAACAAGAAGTGCCAATAAAGCTATGCAGATATTAATAGATTATATTAAAAATAAGCAGTAAATAAAAAATTTAAGTAGTAGAAAATATATATAAGCAGGTGTGGGTATGGTAAATTTAATTTATGGACAGCTGCAGGATAACATAAGGCAGGGCAAAAAGGTTGATAAGCCACTTTTAAACTGGTTTTTAGTAACATTTGTTTTAAGCTGGCTTACATTTGGTGTTGCTATAATCTATGTGTTTATAAAAAGAATATTAAGGGTAGATAAATATATACGCCGAAAAATAGAATATTTTGATATGGTTATTCATTTTATAGAGGTAGAATCCAATGAAAGAGGTCTTGAAGATTATGAAGATATAATGAATAACTTAAAAAATAAGTTAAATAACTTTAAAAACGAAAGCTTATATATTATGCCTTATTTTATAAAGGCTTTTATACCACTTATAATATTTACAACATTTTTAGTGCTTTTTATATTTTTTACAGGTTATGAAAATATTGAAATGTGGCTTTTACTGGTAATTGGTATTGTATGGGCATTATTTGCTTTTGGTGTAATAATAGTTTATATATATAAAATGAATAAAGTATGGGATGACATACAGAAATTTGAATATGCAATGTATGTAGAAATAAGCAGGGCATTTATTGAGTTAAAGTTAATAGAGCACCCTATTATGTATTATATGGATTTAAGCATAAAAAAAGAGTTTGTAAAATATACTATACTTGGTTTTATAACATGCGGTGTATGGTTTTTAGTGTGGGATTACTATGTGCATACAGCACCAGATAAGCTTTATAACACATTTCATGGGGCAGAAACAACTGTATTAGAAATAATAAAATCATGCTGCAGAAGGGATTAATAATTTATGGAAGTAGTAACAGGCCTTGAAAATATAAATATATTAGAAAATACTGCTGTATGTATTGGCAACTTTGACGGCCTTCATTTAGGCCACCGTTCCATTATATCTGTATTAAAAGAAGAAGCAAAACAAAGGGGGCTAAAAAGTGTTATATTAACATTTTCACCTCACCCTTATAAATTTTTCAATAAACATATAAAGCTTATATCCACCCCCAAAAAACGCCTTGAAAAATTTTACCAAATGGATACAGATTATTTAGTTACTTTAGAATTTAATAATCAGCTGGCATCACTTAAGCCGGAAGAATTTTTTTATAATATATTAATAAAAAAGCTTCATGCAAAATTAATTATTGTAGGCCAAGATTATAAATTTGGAAGCGGTAAAAGTGGCGATACTATTTTATTAAAAAAACTAGCTTTAGAAAATAATATAGATACTTTATTTGCCCATAAGCTCCATGATAGAAAAGGGGAGATAATATCAAGCTCAAAAATAAGAACACTTTTAGAAAATGGCGAAGTAGATGAGGCTTCACGGCTTTTATCTATGCCTTATTCTTTAGAAGGTATTATAATACATGGAGATAAAAAAGGCAGGCAGTTAGGCTTTCCCACTATTAATTTAGATGTGGTAAATGAAATGCTGCCACTTTTTGGGGTGTATGCTGCTAAAGTTAAATTAAAAGATAAATATTATAATGCTATGGCTTATGTGGGAAACAGGCCAACCATAAATAATAAAATAGAAATGCGGG
>CAMEOC010000164.1 GCA_945929285.1 uncultured Mucispirillum sp. | reverse complement strand
CACAACTGCTGCTTTTTTGCTGTTAATAATAGGCTCATATAAAGATATACCTGTTATGGCTGTAACATGACCTGGGCATAAAAAGCCGTCTAAATGAAGGGTTGTATCACTTAATATTAAATCAAAAGCCCTAGGCATAGTTTTGCAAAAGGATAAAACAGTTAAATTTTTTAAGTTTTCTTTTTTTGCTGCCATAATTAAAGCTGCCACTGTGGGAGCAGTTGTTTCAAAGCCTATACCTAAAAATGTAAAATGCTTTTCAGGTGATGCTTTTGCAAGCTTTATGGTATCAAGCGGAGAATAAACCACTGAAACATCAGCTCCTTGAGCCCTTTTATCCATTAAAGACTGACCATTGCTGCCAGGAATACGCAGTAAATCACCAAAACTTACAACAGATATACCTTTATCTATTAAATCAAAAAATAAATCTATCTCCCCCTGGCTTGTAACACACACCGGGCACCCTGGACCTGAAACCAGCTCCACATTAGCAGGAAGCATACTTCGTAAACCAGAACGGGCAATAGCCATGGTGTGAGTGCCGCAAACTTCCATTATTTTATAATGCTTATTTTCTTTGGCTTCATTTTTAATGGCACTGCTTAATTTTAAAGCCGTTTCTTTATCTCTAAAGGGAATGTTTGGATTCATCTGTATAGTCCAGTAAAAATTCTAATGTTTCTTTTGCTTCTTTTTCATCTATTATAGATATGGCAAAACCAGCATGCACCACAACCCAGTCCCCTACTTTTGCTTGGCCGCCAAGAAAAATAGTGGATATTTCCCGTTTTGTGCCAGCCACATCAACTGTTGCCACAAATTCATCAAGTTTTTCAATTAAACCTGGAAACCCTAAACACATAAAGCCCTCCTAAAACTATATACGCTTTATTATTCTAATTAATAAGGCTGTTAAAATACCAGCTGTAAAACCACCAATATGGGTATAATATGCCACATTGGAAATATTTATATATCTGCTTTTTATTCCCATATTTTCCTGCACTAAACGCAGGTATTCGTTTAAATTGTATGTCTGCTCAAAAAACCATAAAAGCAATTGAAATATAAAAAACAGCATAACAATAATTATAGCAGGTATATTTCTTATTATTGCATATATTAATAAAAATATAAATGTTTTTATTTTAGAAAATGGAAAAAAAACTATAAACATACCCATAATGCCTGTTACTGCACCACTTGCACCAATCACTGGGTATTCTAAAGAAGGCATCATAAAAGCTTCTACTATAACAGCTGTTATACCAAGTATTATATATGTTGTAATAAACCTAAAAGTGCCTAATTTTTCTTCCACATTTCTTCCAAAAACATACAAAAAATACATATTAATGCTTACATGAAAAATATTGCTGTGTAAAAACATATATGTGAAAAATGAAGCCATTTTTTCATCTAAGCCTATTATTTCTGGCGGCATGGAAAGTTTTAGAGGCATAAAGCCATGGTCTGCAAATAGTAAACCATGGTAGTTAAATTTAAAATAAAAATATACACCAAAATTTATAAGTATTAAAAACCATACACCATAAGATATTTTTGTAACTGGTATGTCTGTTTTTAATGGAAACATAGCCCCTCACATAATTTTATGAGTAGCATTATAACCATATATAAAATAATTGCAAATATTTTATGAAAAATAAAAATAATAAAGGGGCATATAGCCCCCTGGAGTTTGGAATTGTGTAATAAGTGTTTTATAAAATATTTTTCTTACTTTGTTCTTTCATAGCTCATAAGGCCAAAAACATTGCCCCATGGGTTTACATGCAGGTAAAACTGGTTATCGCTGCCGTCTTTTACATATACTCTATATGAAATATATCTGCCACCTCTATTAGAAAAACTTTCTACACTATCAATAGAATATCCTTTTAAGCCTAAAAGATATTTTTCTGCAGCATTTTTAGCCTGGTCTGCTGTGATTATAACAGGCTCGCCCTGCTGATATCCTTTACCGCCTCTCATACCTTTTGAGCCACCCATACCCATTGCACAGTTGCCGTCTTTAAAACAGCTGCCATCACATATACTATTTATGGCATTTTCTGTAACAGGGCCAAAAACTCCACCAAAAGGTGTTACAAAAAAGTATAAGTTATTTTGCATGCCATCTGTAACAGCTACTTTATAACCATTGCCCCTTCTAACAGGCACTTCTGTGGCAGTTCCCACTGTAAAGCCTTTTAATTGTGCAGTGTTTTCTTTCACTAAAGTTTCTGCTTCAACTGCACTTTTTACTACAACTTCACCTTTAAAGCCTCTGCCCATTTGTGCATAAGCTACACCAGTTACTGCTAAAACTAAAATTGTAATTAAAGATATTACTTTTCTCATAACATGCTCCTTAAATAATGGGCTTATCTAGAATACCACCCTATGTTTTAAAGACACACCATATAAAAAAAAGTTTTGAAAAAAAAGAAAATATTTTTAGGTAAAAAAAAGGCGAAGAAAACCTTCGCCAAAATCGGGGCGACAGGATTTGAACCTGCGACATCCTGTTCCCAAGACAGGCGCGCTACCCCTGCGCTACGCCCCGTTGCGAAGATATGTATATAATAAATAAATTATATTGTCAATAGATTTTTTTAAAAATTTTATTTTTTTATTAATAAAAAATATTTTTCAACAAATTTTCTAATATTTTTTATAACCAAATTAAAAAATCATTAGACATATATAATAAATAGTTATATAATAATGCAAAGTTTTACATATATAAGGGTATGCTATGCAAATAATAATGAATTCATCTGTTGCAAAACTTTTAAACCAGTCACCACTACCTGTAGTAATAATTAATGGTGAATCTAACAGTATTTGGTATAATGATGCTTATATTAACCAGCTTAAAGACTATCCTACATTAATGGATTCTTTAAAAAAAATATTTTCCTTTGATGAACAAAAAACATATTCTTTTATAAACTCCAAAATTTCTGAAAAAATCACTGCAGTTTATGAAGGTAAAACATACTACCTTATTAAAGAATATAGAAAATCTATTAACTTTACTATTATATCCATTATACCAGAGGATAAATATACTTTTAAAGATGATGATGAAACTCACACAGAAGAATACTTTTTTATGCATATGCCACAGCCTTCTATTATTTTTGATTTTACCACAAGAAAAGTGCAAACTGCAAACCATGCCTTTTTAAAAATATGCGGGCTTCCTGTGGAGCATATAAAGAGCATGTATATTGCAAGCCTTTTCCCTAAAAGCACTCACCTTATTAATAACTACTTAAATTCGCAAACTCCATACTCAAAAACATTTTTAATAAACCAGTATAACTTAGAAAATAATAAGACTATGATTTTTGAGATTATACCTATTATTAAAGAAGAAAAAGATAATAACTTTAAAGTAACCTTTATGCTAAGGGATATCTTTGGGGAAATAGAAACCCAAAGAGAACAAATTAGTGAAGATTTCTTAAAATACCAGTTTTTAACCCGCTCTATTTCTGATGGTATGCTTATAGTTAATAACGGTATAATAGTTGATACAAATAATGCAGCATGCCAGCTTTGGAAATATGAAATGGAGGAGCTTTTAAATAAACCACTTTCTATGCTTATTCCTGATGCTGCAAACTATATTGATAATGCTTCCACTGTTAAAGGCAGTTCTATTCGTTTTGTTGGTATTAAAAAAGATAAAACCCAGTTTAATGGTGCATTAAGGGTGCAGGCT
>CAMEOC010000163.1 GCA_945929285.1 uncultured Mucispirillum sp. | reverse complement strand
CATTAACTCTAAAAACTGCCTGGCATAAGAAGAAAGTGATTCCACATACCGCCTTTGACCTTCTGCATATAAAGTATCAAAAGCTAAAGTAGATTTTCCTGAACCACTAACACCTGTTATAACAACTAATGAATTTTTTGGTATATCTAAATCTATATTTTTAAGGTTATGCTGCCTTGCTCCACGAATAATTATATTATTTTTCATATATCTTTTAGCAAAAAACTCTGCCTTATACTCCTTTACATAAATTTTATATATATTAATCTAATGCGTTGGCGTTTTTCAAACTAATCCAAGCCACTTCCCCATATTTTTCATCATAATAAAATACCATATTATCCATAGGCTCTTTTACCACTGCCCCCACATTGTAAAACATAACAGTTACACCTTCAAACACTTTATTTTTTACTTTCATTCTAGGGTTTTTAGCCTTGTTTTCTTTTATAAGCCTTGCTTCTCTAGTATCCAGCTCATTTATTAAGTCGTTTAAAGAAGCTTTTACTTCCTGCATTTTTATAATTTTTGGGTGGTTTGCAATTTTTGGCCTTTTTAAATTAAAGCGGGAAAGGGCAGTATCTACTCTTTCTATGGTTTCCTGTATTCTTGCTTTTTCCCGACGTAATTTTTCCAGCTCAAACTCAATATAATATTTCATACCTAATATTACATTAAATTTTGAGTTACCGTTTGTGCCAAGCTGCTTAACAGAAATATCTTGAAAAGCCCGCATAAGCCCGCCTGCTATAATGCCATCACCATTCATAGCATCTATTTTCACACCTGCAAAAAGTTCACAGTTAAAAGCATATTTTCTTATTTCAATACTTTCTTTTGCATATACTTTTGCTTTTTCTGCATAGCCTAGTATGGCAGAGCCCCCTGCCCTAATAAGCCCAGAACCGGAACATTTTATACCTGTCCTTAATATTACATTGCCTTTTGCAATTATTTCACAGTCCTGGCAAATACCATCTACAAGAATATGTTTTTCTGCCTCTATGGTAAAGCCTGAAAGCACATCGCCTTTAATATGCACAGAACCATTAAAGCGAATATTACCTGTGGAATAATCCACATTTCCTTTTACCATATAAACTGGGTACACCCCAAGCCTTTTATTACCAAAATCTACATATCCATCTGTGGTGGCTGTAAATATTGTGCCTGCTTCATTAACAGTAGCACCGTCCCCAGGAAGTATTACAATATCTTTTGCAGGTATCGGGGTTACTTCCTCCCCTTTAATATTTCTGCCACGGCTGCCTTGTATTGGTGGTTTTTTAGTGATTAATACATCACCTTTTTCAACCATTACAATATTATCTAAATTTTTAAAGTCTACTTTACCGTCTTTTATTTTTGGCTTTTTATCTGCTGTGCCAAAATGAAGGGTTATTTCTGCATCTTTACCAACTGTTGGCCGTATTCCCTGGGCAATTATTTCATTTTCAATAACTTCCCCGTCTGCAAACCTGTGGAAAAGACCGCTTATCTGCTCTTTATCTAAATTTTCTATTTCTTCCCCTTCTAAATAGCCCATTACTTCTTCTAAAGTGTGCATTTTGCCTTCATTTAAAGCTGGGTACATAAATAGATAGCCTGTAAAAGCACCATCGTCTGTGGTTAGGTATACTTTTGAATCTTGAGTTTTTTCAAGGCAGTTAAATATAATGGTGGCGCGTTCTTCACTGCCGCCTTCTATTTCATATTCATTAGGGCGTAAATTATATATTTTATTACAAATCTCTCTTGCTCTTTCCTGAGGCTTTAATGCTTTTACTGTAATCTTATCCATCTTTTGGTATCCTGATTAAAAAATAAGTGTAACACCCAAGGCGAGATTTTACCCGTATTGTTCCATTGTGTGCCTTTATTATGTCCTGCACAACTGCAAGCCCTAAACCTGTACCTTTGATTTTGCCTGATGTGAAAAAAGGCTGAAATAATTTTTCTAAATTATCTTTTGCTATGCCTTTTCCTGTATCTGCCACTAAAAAGCTTATATCACTGCCTGTTTTCTTAACAGAAAGTATTATACGCCCTTTATCCCCCACAGCATCTGCTGAGTTATTAAGCAGGTTAAAAAATACTCTAAAAAGCCTGTTTTTATCTGCCACTATTTCATCATTACTTTTTATTTTAAATTCTACTTGAGTATTTGGGCTTTTAGCAAAAGCTTCGCTGTATAGTTTTAATTCGCTAATAAGTTCATTAATGGAAAATTTTGTTTTATGAAGTATTAATTTATCTTTAGATAAATCAAGCATATCAGTTGCTAATATGCCTATTCGCTTCATTTCACTTTTAACAGCCTTTATATACTCAAAAATATTGGAGTTTTTATCTATTTCTTCTTCCATAAGCCCTAAATAAACATCTGCTATGGCTAAAAGATTTGAAATGTCATGAGCCACAGAAGATTTTAAAAGCCCTATGGCCTGCAGGTTTTCGTTTGCCCGCATTATATTGTATATATTGTGGCGTTCTATGGCTAAAGCACACTGGGAAGCAATATATCTTGCTATGGAAACTTCATCTTCATTGAAAAAGTCTTCATCTTTATCTGTTAAGTTAAAAACACCTAATATTTTACTGCCGGCTTTTAAAGGCAGTGCTAAAAATGATTTACTGCCAGCTCCAGATGAGCTTTTTTTATTAACTATATATTCTGTGCCTGTGCCTGCCACATCACCTACTATGCCCTGCTTAACAGATAATGAGTTGTGGTTTGGGGCAGCACCTGTATAGCAGTTAATGGTTAGAGTATCCCAGTCTATAAGCATAATGGAAGCGTTGCGAACTTTTAAATAGTCGCCTGTGATTTTTACTATATCTGGTAATAAAGTATCCAGCTCCATATTTGAGTTGATTTCTGCTGAAATCTTAATAAGAGCATTTAATAACTGTCCTTTCAATATACACTTCCATTTATATTATTACTGCTAGCCAATTATATCATACTGCATATTTCTAATTTTTGGTATAAACCCTGCTGATTTTATTATATGCTTAATTTCTTCAGTTTTCAAACGAAAATTTGCACCAGCTGCACGAACTACATTTTCTTCTATCATAACAGAGCCAAAATCGTTGCCGCCATAGTATAAAGCTATTTGAGCAACCTTTGCCCCTTGAGTAACCCAGGAAACTTGGATATTTGGCACATTATCAAGGTAAATTCTAGCAAGAGCCAGCACCCTTAAGTATTCTACTGCTGTAACTGCTTCATCTTGCAACTCACTATTACCAGGCTGAAATGGCCAAGGGATAAAGGCAGTAAAACCACCTGTTTTATCTTGTAATGAGCGAATTTTATCAAAATGGCTGATGATTACTTCCGCACTGTCATCTTTTCTAAACATCATAGTTGCTGTTGTTTTTAAGCCCAGTTTATGTGCTTCTTCCATAACTGAAAGCCAGGAAGCAGAGTTTATTTTATTTGGGCTTACAGCTTTTCTAGCTTCATCGTCTAATATTTCTGCCCCGCCTCCAGGAATAGAATCAAGGCCTGCATCCATAAGCCTTTTAATAGTTTCCGGTATAGTTAAGCCACTTTGTTTTGCTATGTGGTGTATTTCAGGTGGCGAAAAAGCATGAAGCCATACTGAAAATGTTTTCATATATCTTAACATATCTTCATAAAAATCAATTTTAAATTCTGGGTGAAGCCCGCCTTGAAGTAATATCTGCGAGCCTCCTAAATCAAGGGTTTCTTTTGTTTTTTCCGCTAATTCTTCTTTAGA
>CAMEOC010000162.1 GCA_945929285.1 uncultured Mucispirillum sp. | reverse complement strand
ATTATGGCTGCCTCCATTGTTACATACAGGCTTGGTTTAGTGGATATGCAAATATCTTATGCCACAGCCTTAAGGCAGTTAAGCTCATTTTTTGGTGTGTTTATGGGCATATTTTTCTTAAAAGAATCATACGGCCTGCAAAGGGTTATAGGCAGTATTGTTATTATTTCAGGTATAGTATTAATTAGGCTTAATCTGTAATTTATAGTAGTATATAACATATGGTGATATTATGAGTATTGCATTTTTATTAATAATAGCCAGTGCTTTATTTTATGCAGTATGAAATATGCTTGTAAAAATATCTGATGATAAAGTAATGTATAATGTGCATATTCAAATATCCACCGCCTTTTTTATTTCTTTATATACTGCCATATTTCATCCGGAAGCTTTTTATATTCATAAAGATACTATATTATATGCACTATTATCATCATTCTTTTTCTCTCTTTTGGAAGCTTGTTATCCTTGGCGGGCTTGCAATGACAGGCTCTCCTATAACTTACAGGCTTGGTTTAATAGATATGCAGATATCTTATGATTCAGCCCTAAGGCAGGTAAGCTCATTTTTTGGTGTTCTTATGTGGCTTATATTTTTAAAAGAAACTTACGGCATAAAAAGAATTGCCGGCAGTATAGTTATCGTTTTAGGCATAATATTAATAAGGCTTAATTTATAAATTATGAAAAATAATGTAAAATAATAAATAACTTCATTGCATAATATAAAAATTATGGTATAGTGCAGACTATATTTTTTAAAATAAACTTATAAGGATAATATATATGGAACTTCTTTCTCCCGCTGGGAATTTTGAAAAATTAAAGGCAGCCGTTTTATTTGGTGCTGATGCTGTATTTATGGGAGGCCCTGCTTTTGGTTTAAGGGCTAATGCTGGCAACTTTTCTTTTGATGAAATGGAGGAAGCTTTTAAATACCTACATGAGCGAGGCAAAAAAGGGTATGTTACAGTAAATATTTACCCACAAACCCATGAGCTTTCAGATATTGCAAAATATTTAAAAAAATGCGAGCAGTTAGGGGCAGATGCGTTAATTATAAGCGACCCAGGTATATTTTCCATTGTAAAGCAGGAAGGTATAAAAACACCTGTTGCCATAAGCACTCAAGCTAACACCACAAACCTTGCAGCTGTTAATTTCTGGGCAGATTTAGGGGCAAAAAGAGTTATCATGGCTAGGGAAGTTAGAAAAGATGATTTAGCAGAGATTATAAAAAATGCTAAATGCCAGGTGGAAACTTTTATTCATGGTGCTATATGTATTTCCATGAGTGGCAGGTGCTTAATCAGCTCTTATATGATAGGGAAAGATGCAAATAACGGCGAATGCACTCACCCATGCAGGTGGAACTATGCTTTAATGGAAGAAAAAAGGGAAGGTGAATATTTTCCTGTATATGAAGATGAAAGAGGTACATATTTATATAACTCTAAAGACTTATGTTTGCTTGATAGAATAGGGGAGCTTGTGAAAATGGGCTCCAGCAGTGGAAAAATTGAAGGAAGAATGAAAAGTATAATGTATGTTTCCATTGTAACAGGGGTTTACAGGCAGGCTATTAATGAAGCATTAAAAGATGCAGATAATTATAAAGCTAAAAAAGAATGGCATGAGCTTTTAGGAAGTGTTAGCAACAGGGGCTATATTGAAGGCTTTTACGGTGCAGAAGAAGATACCACAGCTATAAACAGGCAGACAAGTGGTTATTCAAGAGCTGCAGCATTTTTAGGGGTGGCAGTAAAGGACAGCCATAATGAAGAACTAGAAATTACATGCCGTGCAAAATTTGCACCTAATGAAGAAATAACTATATTAACTCCAGAATTAAAGAAAATAAATGTAAAACCAGAGCTTATATTAGATGAAGGCGGCTTTAAAATAGATGCCACAAGGCCAAACTATATATATAAAATACCATTTAAAGAAAAAGCACCAGCTGGCTCACTTATTATGAGGTTTTAGTAATGGATTATAAAGAGCGTATTTCATATCTTACTGATTTATTAAATAAATATAAAAATGCTTATTATATTGAAAACAGCCCACTTGTTTCAGATGTGGAATACGATAATCTTTATAATGAACTAGAAATGCTTGAAAAAGAGTACCCAGAGTATGCCAGGCAGGACAGCCCTGTAAAATCTATTGGGGCAAAAGATAACTCCAGCAAAACTATTACCCATGAAATACCCATGTATTCTTTAGATAATTCTTATTCTATGGAAGATATTGAAGAATTTTATGAAAGGCTTTATAAAATGTTTGGTAAAGATATAGAATTAACTGTGGAATGTAAAATGGATGGGGCTGCATTATCTGTCACTTATGATAAGGGCAAACTTTTGCAGGTGGTAACAAGGGGCGATGGCAAAAGTGGTGAAGATATTACAAATACAGCTTATATTTCAAACCTGCCAAAAGAAATATCATATAAAGGAAAACTAATACTTCGCGGTGAAGTTTTTATGCCAAAGGAAGTATTTAAAGAGTTAAATAGAATTAGGGGCGAAATGGGGCAGAGCCTTTTTGCAAACCCAAGAAATGCAGCTGCTGGTAGTTTGAAATTGCTTGATCTTAAACAGGCTCAAAGTCGCGGTTTGCAAATGTATATATATAATCTGTCATATGGCGATGAAAATATTAAAACCCATGAGCAGGCTTTAGAATTTTGTAAAAATACAGGGCTTCCTGTTAATAGTATATTTTATAAATGTGCTAATTTAGGCGAAGTGGAAAAAGCTTTAGCTGAAATAGAAAATATTCGATTTAGCCTGCCTTATGATATAGATGGTGCTGTTATAAAAGTAAACAGTATAGATATGCAAAAAGAGGCAGGTTTTACAGCAAAATATCCACGGTGGGCAATAGCATATAAGTATAAGGCTCAGCAGGTATCTACCATATTGGAAGATGTAATATTCCAGGTTGGAAGAACTGGTGCTGTTACACCTGTTGCCATATTAAGCCCTGTTTTAATATCCGGCTCTACTGTCAGCCGAGCAAGCCTGCATAATGAAGATGAAATAAAAAGATTAAATATTATGATAGGCGACAGGGTTTTTATTGAAAAAGGCGGCGAAATTATACCAAAAGTTGTAAGTGTGCAGGAAAAATTAAGGCCAGATAATGCAAAAGAAATTGTTATGCCTAAAACATGCCCAATATGTAATTCAGAACTTGAAATAATTGAAACAGAAGCTAAAAGAAGGTGTGTAAACTCATTATGCCCTGCATTAATCCAAGGCTCTATTATTCACTTTGCCAGCCGTGATGCAATGGATATTAAAGGCCTTGGGGACAAAGTGGTGGAAGAATTATTTAATGCCCACTTAATAAATAATTATGCAGATATTTATGATTTAAAAGCAGAGCAATTAGAAAATAGGGAAGGCTGGGGCAAAATATCTGCCATAAATTTAATAGAAGCTATAAATGAAAGTAAAAATATACCTTTTGAAAGGGTGCTTTTTGCATTAGGGCTTCGCCATGTGGGTATAATTGCTGCAAGGCTTTTGGCAGAGCATTTTAAAAGTATGGAAAATTTAATGAATGCAAGCATTAATGATTTGGAAAATGTAAAAGGTATAGGCTCAGAAACAGCCATAAGCATATTAAAATCACTGCAAAATGAAAGTATGAAAGAAATAATTGCAAGGCTTAAAAATTACGGACTGCAAATGGAATATGTAAATGAAAATACAGGCTCAGCTTTGCAGGGAAAAACATTTTTAATAACAGGCACATTAGATAAACCAAGAAAATATTATGAAGTATTAATACTTGCAAATGGCG
>CAMEOC010000161.1 GCA_945929285.1 uncultured Mucispirillum sp. | reverse complement strand
ATATTAAAAAATTAAAAACCTAAATAAGCAGCTTTAACACTTTCATTATTAATTAAATTTTCTGCTTTATCTTCTAAAACTATTTTACCAGTTTCCATTACATAACCCCTTGTTGCCACAGAAAGAGCCAATGTTGCATTTTGTTCCACCAGTAAAACAGTTGTGCCTTGCTCATTGATTTTTTTAATAACATCAAATATACCATGCACAAACTTTGGAGCAAGACCTAAAGAAGGCTCATCCATAAGTAAAAGTTTTGGCTGGCTCATTAATGCCCTTGCTATTGCAAGCATTTGCTGTTCACCACCAGATAATGTGCCACCAAGCTGATTAAAGCGTTCTGAAAGCCTTGGGAAAAAACTTGTAACATAATCTATATCATTTTTTATGTTTTTATCTTTCCTTAAATAAGCACCTAACTTTAAATTTTCAAGCACTGTTAGGTTTGGAAATATTTCCCTGCCTTCTGGCACTTGTATTAACCCACTTTCCACTATTTGATCTGCGGGCATATGGGTTATATTTACACCATCAAACGTGATGCTTCCTGCAATAGAACTTACAATTCCAGAAATAGTATTTAATGTGGTACTTTTACCTGCTCCGTTTGCTCCTATTATGGTAACAATTTCACCTTTATTAACTACTAAATCAATACCTTTTAAAGCATATATACTGCCATATTTAGTCTGCACAGATTCTAACCGTAACATACTATTCCCCCTTTCCTAAATATGCTTTAATAACAACAGGATTATTTCTAATTTCTTCAGGTGTGCCTTCTGCAATTTTTTCACCATAGTCAAGCACTACTATTCTATCAGATATTCCCATTACCAGCTTCATATCATGTTCTATTAAAAATATAGACTTTTTTAACTCTGTTTTTATTCTTTTAATAATATCCATAAGCTGAGTAGTTTCTGAAGGGTTTAGCCCTGCTGCAGGTTCATCTAATAACAATAAATCTGCTCCTGTGGCAATAGCCCTGCATATTTCAAGCTCCCTTTGTTTACCATAGGGTAAATTTTCTGCCCTAATATCTTTAAATTCCACCAGGTCTGCATATTCTAAATATTTAACAGCCTGTTCTGTTACCTTTTCCAGTTCTTTTTTACCTGGCCCAAAAGGTAGCAAGGAAGCAAAAAAATTAATTTTTCTAGTATGGTTCATAGCTAAAATAATATTTTCTAAAACAGTAAGCTGTTTAAAAAGCCTTATGTTTTGGAAAGTTCTTGCTATGCCTAAATTTGTAATTTGGTGTGGTTTATATTTATTTAAAACTTTTTCTTTATATAATATTTTACCTTCTGTTGGTTTATAAACCCCTGTAATTAAGTTGAAAGTAGATGTTTTACCTGCACCATTTGGGCCAATAAGGCTTAATATCTCCCCTTTTTGCATTTTAAAATCTATTTCACTTACAGCCTTTAAGCCACCAAAAGCTAAAGAAACATTTTGTAATTCTAATATAGTATTATCTGACATACTTTTCACCGCTTATACATTTACTCTGATATTTCCAAAAAGCCCTTTAGGACGAAATACCATCATAATAATAAGAACAACACCATACATAATCATTCTGTATTCTGCTGCAAACCTTAATACTTCAGGAATAGCTGTAAGTATAGTTGTGCCTGCCACAACTCCTACAATACTTCCCATACCACCAAGCACAAGCATACAAAGCACTTCAATAGAGCGGGTAAAGCCAAAATCATTTGGGCTTATTGCTGTAATATAACTTGCAAATAAAGCACCACCTAAGCCTGCAAAAGCTGAGCCTATAGCAAAAGCAAGCACTTTATGGCGGGCAATGTTTATACCCATCATTTGAGAAGCAACTTCATCTTCCCTAATACTTCTTAAAGCTAAACCAAACTTAGACCTTTCAAGGCGAACCATAAATATTATGGCAATAACAACTAAAACAAGCACAAGCACCAGTGAAGCATGTTTTGGTATGCTTGATAAGCTTAATGATAAAGGCCTTAAACTGCCATCAATAGTTACTTTCATATTCATAATAACAACTTTAACAACTTCACAAAAACCCAGTGTGGCAATAGCTAAATAATCACCTCTAAGGCGTAATATAGGAATACCAAATACACCGCCTATTACACCTGCCATAACAGTAGCTAATATTACCGCTGCAAAAAAAGGAACACCAAGGGACATCATAAGAATAGCAGATGTATAAGCCCCAATGCTTATAAATGCAGAATGGCCCAATGAAAGCTGGCCTGTAACACCTGTAATTAAGTTAAGACCTAAAACAGTGATTATATTTATACCGGAAAAAATCAAAATATTATCTATATCAATAAACATATTACACCTTCTCTTTCATTGATTTGCCAAAAATACCAGTAGGCTTTATAATCAAGATTAATATAAGTATTGCAAAAGCAATAGCATCGCTGTATGTGGAAAGTGCAGGCGAAGCTGAGCTAAATATTTCCGCAATACCCAATATAATACCACCAACCACAGCTCCAGGAATACTGCCTATGCCGCCTAAAACTGCTGCTACAAAAGCTTTTAAACCATACATCATACCTATGTTTGGGTCTATCTGCCCATAGTTTGTACCTACTAAAACACCTGCAACACCTGCTAAAGCAGAGCCTAACATAAATGTAGTTGCAATAACTTTATCTGGGTTAATACCCATAAGGCGAGCTGCATTTAAGTTATGGGATACTGCCCTCATTGCAAGGCCAAATTTAGTTTTATGGATTATGTAAAATAATATACCCATTAAAATAAATGAAAAAATAATTATAAAGATTTTTAAATATGCAATTCTAAAATCTCCAATAGATAATACACCTGAAGAAAAGCCCATATCATAACGCATAGCAGAGTTGCCTTTTAATAATGCAACCAGGTTAGTTAATATCATAGACATACCTATGGCACTAATTAAAGCATTAATACGAGAGTTGCCGCCCATATTAGCATTTTTCATTCTGCTAACCACAAGCCAGTAAACTAAAAGCACAACAATGTATGATAAAATCATCATTTCCATTATATCAAAATACCAGGAAAGGTATATTAAAACTATAAAAGAAATCAAAAATGCAGCTGTATATATTATATGTTTCTGAGTAATATTTTCCCTTTTAAAACTTTTAAAGTTATTAAACATATATTTTAAATAAGCAATAGTTGAAACGGATAATGAAATTAAAATAACTAAAAATAAAAGTGCTGTACCTAGGGAAACTTTTCCTTTACCAAAAACAGCTACCATTATTATTAATGCAAGCCCCACAGCTGAACCAATAATTGTTTTAGGTGAGCCTTCACGAAGTGGCCTGTATGCTACTTTTTCCACAAATAAGCCAAGCAGACCACAGAAAATTATAGATGCAACAACAGCAATATATAACCTGTATTCTAAAATAAACGACTTAAAGCTTTCCACAACCATTTCATTTAAACTAAATGCAGAAGCTAGAAAAGACCCAATAAAAACATCTGCTATTAATACAACAGCAAAATAACCTGCAAATGCCCCTATCATAAAAATATCACCATGGGCAAAATTAATAAGCTTAATGATACCATATACCATTGTATAGCCTAAGGCTATTAAGGCATATATACCACCAACAGTTAAACCATTTAAAAGCTGTTCAACTATTTCCACTATAACGCTCCTAACCTTTATTTTTCTTACTTTTTTCTATTACTAGCTAACTACTATATAATAAAAATACAAAAAAATATAGCATTTTTTATTACATGTAAAGTGAAGGTAAAATCTAAAAACGATTGCAACATTTTAAGCAGTCGTCTAAATTCTCATA
>CAMEOC010000160.1 GCA_945929285.1 uncultured Mucispirillum sp. | reverse complement strand
TGCTTTATTAAAACAAAAAGCAAAAGATTATAATATAGATATAATAGGACTGCCTGTTAAATACCCACAGGGTGGAGAAAAACAGCTCATTTATTCAGTGCTTGGCAGAATTGTACCTTCTGGCAGACTGCCTGCAGATATTGGGGTATTAATACAAAATGTGGCAACCACAAATGCTTTATATGAAGCTGCTGTTTTTTCAAAACCACTTTATGAAAGGGTGGTAACCATTTCTGGTGATGTGGAGCATGCAGCCAATTACCGTATGCCAATAGGTGTGCCTGTGGAAAGGTTTTTAGAAGGCTCACATAATAAATATAGGAAAGGTTATAAAGTAATTTTTGGCGGGCCTATGACTGGCTCATCTGTTGCCAGCCTGCAAATACCGCTTATAAAAACCACAGGCGGTGTATTATTACTTAAAAAAATAAAAAAACAGGAAGTTCTGCCATGTATTAGGTGCGG
The DNA here is from genome assembly GCA_945929285.1 of uncultured Mucispirillum sp. Taxonomy (GTDB): domain Bacteria; phylum Chrysiogenota; class Deferribacteres; order Deferribacterales; family Mucispirillaceae; genus Mucispirillum. Next base: position 3,413 of record CAMEOC010000160.1, on the reverse strand, counting down.
AAAATGTAGTGAAGTTTGTGTTATGGGGCTTGTGCCAAGGCAGTTAGAGCAAAACTTTTTAAATAACGATACTTCAAAAAATATAGATGAAAAAATATTAAGCTGTATAGAATGTGGCTGCTGTTCATATATATGCCCTTCAAGAAGGCTTTTGGCAGAAACCATTAAAGCAGGTAAAAAGCGAGCTTCCATATATCTATCTGCCAAAAAGGAAAGTAAGTAGTATGAAAGAATTAATGAATGTAACATTTGCTCCCCACGAGCGAAGCAATATGACCACATCAAATATTATGCTTTATGTTTTAATAGCTTTATTGCCAGCAGTAGTATTATCTATTATAAATTACGGACTTTATGCTCTTACTTTATATGGAATATGTATTTTTTCTGCTGTAATGTTTGAGCATATATTTTGCAAAATCCAAGGTAAAAAAAGCAGTATAACAGATTTAAGTTCAGCAGTAACAGGGCTTTTATTTGCTTTAACCCTGCCTCCAACACTACCTATATGGGCAGCTGTTATTGGTGTATTTTTTGCCATAGTTGTAGGTAAAATGGTTTTTGGTGGTATAGGGCAAAACCCTTTTAACCCTGCATTAACAGGCAGAATGGTTTTACTGGTTTCCTTTCCTGTGCAGATGACTGCATTTCAAAGCCCAGTATATTCTTCTATTGATGCTTTAATTGGTGCAACTATTTTAGGAAATGTGAAAACAGATTTATCAACTTATGGATATTTCAGCCATTACCCCATAGATATTAATTATCTGCTTTTTTCTGCCGGTGGCTCTCTTGGGGAAATATCACCTATTGCATTGATTATAGGCGGTCTTTTTCTACTTTATAAGCAGATAATTTCATGGCATATACCTGTAACTTTCATTGCAACTGTATTTATATTTACTTTTATATTAAACCAGGTGGATGATAATATTACAATTTCAGCTTACCATCACATATTAAGCGGTGGGCTTTTACTAGGTGCTTTTTTTATGGCAACAGATTATTCCACAAGCCCTATGTTTACAACAGGGAAGATTATTTTTGGTATAGGCTGTGGTTTTTTAACTGTGATTATAAGAATATATGGAGGATACCCTGAAGGAGTAGGTTTTGCCATATTAATAATGAATGCTTTTGTGCCAATGCTGGATAAGTTTTTCAGACCAAGTGTATTTGGAGATAGAGATGACAAGTTATTTTAAATCTATTTTAACTATAACAATCATAACTATTACAGCAGGTGTTATGCTTGCCTTATCCCATAATGCCACAAAGGATAAAATAGCATACCAGGAAAGGCAGGAAGTTTTAAATGCTTTAAAAGCTGTCTTGACAGTCCATGATAATCAGCCAGATAAAGATGTAATAGAAAAAGACGGTATAAAAATATATGTGGGAAAAAATAATGGCGAAATAACAGGCTATGCTGTAAATGTAATAGAAACTTCAGGTTACAGCGGAGCTATTTCTGTATTAACAGGGGTGGATAAAAAAGGGCTTATTTCAGGTGTAGCCATAGTTTACCATTCAGAAACCCCAGGTTTAGGGGATAAAATAGAAGACAGCGAGTTTTTACAGTCTTTTGAAGGCTTAAATATAAATGATAGAATAGCTGTCAAAAAAGACGGCGGGGAAATAGAGCAGTTTAGTGGTGCAACTATTAGCCCACGGGCAGTTTCAAAGGCAGTGAAAAACAGCCTTGAAATTATTATTAAAGCAGCAGGGTTAGAAAATGATTAAAGGTATAATAAGTAACGGCTTATATAATAACAATGCCATATTTAAGCAGATGCTTGGGTTATGCCCAACTTTGGCTGTAAGTACCAGTTCTATGAATGCTTTAGGTATGGGGCTTGCTACAACGGCAGTGCTTACAGGGTCTAATTTTGTTATATCTATTGTGGCAAAATATATTCCAAAAAATGTGCGTATTCCTTCATATATTGTAATAATAGCATGTTTTGTAACTATTATAGACCAGATGATGAAAGCAAACCTTTATTCTTTGCATAAAGTTCTGGGTATTTTTATACCATTAATAGTGGTAAACTGTATTGTTTTAGGCAGGGCAGAAGCTTTTGCCTCTAAAAATAAACCGCTATATTCTATAATAGATGGCTTAAGTGTAGGCCTTGGGTTTACTATTGCACTATTTATATTAGGCAGTTTTAGGGAGATTATAGGTGCAGGCACATTTTTTGAAATGCCAGTTATGTTATCATCATATAATCCATTACTAATAGCCATACTGCCTCCAGGTGCTTTTTTATTTTTAGGATTTATTTTAGCAGGTAAACAATTTTTAGACGATAAATTAAAGGGTGAAAAATAATGGAACATTTTTTACTGCTTTTTATAGGTGCAGCTTTAGTTAATAATATAGTTTTAAGCAGGTTTTTAGGGATATGCCCTTTTATGGGTGTTTCTAAAAGCTCTGAAACTGCTGTGGGTATGAGCTTATCTGTGGCTTTTGTAATGACCATATCATCTACTGTATCATTTATAATAGATAAGTTTGTATTAATACCTTTAGGGCTTGAAAACTTACGCACAATAGTTTTTATATTAATTATAGCAGCTTTAGTGCAGTTTGTGGAAATGGTAATAGAAAAAACTCTGCCACAGCTTTATGCAGGCTTGGGAATATATCTTCCCCTTATTACCACAAACTGTGCAGTTTTAGGGGTTGCTTTATTAAATGTGCAGTATGATTATTCATTTTTAGAAATGATAATTTTTAGTTTTGGTACAGCAACAGGTTTTGGGCTTGCTTTAGTATTATTTTCTTTATTAAGGGAAAGAATAGAGTATTCAACAGTGCCTAAATATTTTAAAGGTATGCCTATTGTATTTATTATGGCAGGTATATTATCCCTTGCTTTTATGGGCTTTTCAGGAATGGTGAAATAAATGTTAAATACAGTGCTTGTATTAGGTATTTTGGGGCTTTTAAGTGGAACAGCTTTAGCCTTTGCTTCAAAATATTTTAAAGTAGAAAAAGATGAAAAAATAGAAGCAGTAAAAGAGATGTTGCCTGGAGCAAACTGCGGAGCATGCGGCTATGCAGGCTGTGCAGCTTTAGCAGAAGAAATATGTAAAAACAATGTGCCTGTAAGTATTTGTGCTGCCTTAAAGGAAGAAGAAATAAGAAATATTGCAAGCCTTTTAGGGCAGGTTGCCACAGAAAGTATTCGTCAAAAAGCTTATGTTAAATGTGTAGGGGGCTCAAACTGCCAAAACAGGTATGAATATTTTGGACCAGAAGACTGTATATGTATGACAAGCTATGATGGGGGTATAAAAAGCTGTTCCTATGGCTGTGTAGGTGGCGGAAGCTGTATGAGAGCCTGCCCGTTTGATGCTATTTATATAAATGAAAATAAAGTGGCAGAGATAATAGTTGAAAAATG
>CAMEOC010000159.1 GCA_945929285.1 uncultured Mucispirillum sp. | reverse complement strand
TAGATGCCGTTGAAAAATTTGGCTTAACTTTAAAGGAAAATAACCTTTACCCATATATCTTCATTAATAATGCAGGGCTTGCCAAAGGGCTTGCTCCACTGCAGGATGGCAGTATTGATGACTGGGAAGAAATGATAGATACAAACATAAAAGGCTTTTTATATGCTGCAAAAGCTGTGCTTCCCTTAATGATAGAAAAAAATGAAGGCTGTGTTATAAACCTTGGCAGTATTGCAGGCTCTCAAGTTTACCCGGGAGGAAATGTATATAATGCCACAAAATATGCAGTTCGTGCATTAAACCAGGCAATGAATTTAGATTTATTAAAAACAAATATTAGGGTTTCTACCATTGAGCCTGGAGCTGTGGAAACAGAATTTTCTCTAGTTCGCTTTAATAATGATAAAGAAAAGGCAGATAATGTTTATAAAGGTTTTAAACCATTAACTGGGGAAGATATTGCAGATATTATATTTTTTATGACAACTCTTTCTGAAAATATAAATATACAGCACTTAATGGTAACACCTACTGCCCAGCGTTCTGCCTCCCATTTTAATAGAGGCTAATTTAGTTTATCAAAATAATAATATATAGCGTTATCTTCAATACGCCTATACATTACAGCATTTTGGTTATTTTTTATGGGGGATGAAAACTTACCGCACACTTTTCCATAACAGTAAAATTCCCCATAATTTAATACCACATTTTTAAAACTGCAGTTTTTAGGAAATGATGGTATTTCCTTATCCTTTCCATTTTTTTGGCTGTATATTTTACCGCTGAAAGATTTATAATAAACTTCTTTATTTTTAACACATGCTTTGACTGCTGTATTATTAAAAGATAAATACCTTTGCCATAAAGTTTCAAGATAATATATTTGCAGGTTTGATTTATCTAAAGTTAAATATGAAAAAGATGATGCTGCAAAATTTTCGGATTTTGGTATATCATGGTATTTTTCAATATCTGTAATTAATGTTGAGCCACACAGGGCAGATATACTGTTACTGCTTACATGGCAGTTTTTTTCTTCACTTATTTTTAATGTATTATTATCAAGCACAAAAAACTTATTTTCATCACTTAATAAGCCGTAAAATTTTCCTTCCTGGTGGTATATTTTGCTATACCCTGCAGGTATCTGCCCTTCTATTACAAAAGACTTTAATTTTTCATTATATGTTAGAATATAACCATTATTTTGTAAAAGTGCAGGCTTATTATTAATATATGCTGCTGTTATTACAGGTATGCCAGTATCATTATTATAAAGCACCTGCCCATTATACATATTTCTTAAAACTGCCCTAGAACCTGCCCACTCTATAATATAATTTGGCACAATTTCCACACTGCCATTTAATACCCTTTTATATACCCCAATGCTTGCACATTCTTTAGCTGAATATATATCCATACTGCTGCCATTATAAATTACAGCATCATAGCCGTAAACCCTAATATTATTATACTTTTCTTTAAGAGCAAGGGCAGAGCAGTAAGGCATGGTAAAGCCTATTTCATCTTCTTTTAAAGCTGCTATCATATCTTTTCCTGCAGCTATACTTATAACACCGCTGTCTGCATATACTTTTTGGTATGATTTTTTAAATGTTACTAAAGAGCTTAACATCATAGCAGATGATGGTATAGATTTTTCAAAATCTTTAGGGTGAGATTCTTCCTGCTTAACAGGTGTTACAGCCTGCATTAATGCAATATTTGAAAGTTTTTTTTCTTTTCCTGCACAGGCTGTAATTAATATTACTATAAATATATATAAAAATATTTTCTTCATTTACTCATTAATATTATGGTATAGGTGGCACTGGTGGTATAGGCTGATTAGGTATTGGCAACCCTAAGGAATTTTTTAAATAACCTAGTAAACTTGGTTCTGTAATATCACCATTACTATCTCTTAACTGCCTTGCCAAATCACTTAATACGGAGCTAAAATCACTTTGACCAATAAGGCTTCCTATGGTATCTGCCCCGTCTTCCCCAATGGTTAAGCCTCTGTTCAAGTATCCTAAAAAGTCTGATTTTTCTTTTAAATAAGAGCCAAGACCTTGAGCAGCAAGAGTAGGCTCCATTTCATTGGTTGCAAAGTCTTGAAAACCAGCTTCTGTTAATTCCAGTTTATTTGCACCACCGCCACTGGTATTTAACATCATAGCACTCATATTTACAACTGTGCCCATCATACCAACAAGGCCGCAGATAGTTAAGTTTGTAGTATTTAAGCTAAGTTCATCTTTTTCCAGTTCCACTTTTCTATCATAACAAACACTTATGGCTTTATCATAATATTCCTGTAAAAACTTACTGGTATTCATATCTATAACAGATATACCCATTAAGTCCCCAGATGTTTTATAAATATCGCTGCCACCTGTTAGTAATATACTATCAATACCTTTTACTATATCAAAACCACTGCATGTTAATATGGCACTAACATATTTATAAATATCATCATCACTTAGTGTTTCTTCATTTAATATTTTGCTGTCATAATAACTTATTATTGGCTGGCATTTACCATTAATAAAATCAAAATCCATTTGGTCGGTATTTGCTTCACTGGTAGTGGTATCTGCTGCACCAGAATATATACTTTCCCCACAACCTGAAATAAACATAACCATTAAAAAAATTAAGGATAATAATAAATATTTTTTCATTAATGCCCCCAAAAGTTTTTTATATAACAAGCAAAAAATAAGCCAAAAGCAAATATTTACTATATATTATAAAAATAAAAAGGTTATACAGGGTTATATACTGTATAACCTAATGTGTATATATTATTTTACAATTTTATTATTTGGGTTTTTTAAAAGCTGGTCCCAGCCAAGAACAACTTCAATAACATGCCTTGTATCAGCATACTGCCCAGCATAAGCACCTAATTCTTCTGTGTAGTAAGCATAGTTTATACGAAGTGCCCATACATTTACACCAGCCCCTGCTGTAACATAACCTTGGTGAAGCCCTGCTCTTAAGAATATTCTATTCCAAAAACCAACTTCTGCACCAATATTTACCCTTTTACCAAAAGAAGTATCTTTGCCTGCCATGAAAAGTAAGTCGTTAAAATCTAAAACTATGTTAGATGAAATAAAGTTCCAGTTTGGCGAAATAGCAAAGCTTAAGTTTAATGTTGGGTCTATGCTGTCTAAGCCTGGAGCAAAGGAAGTATAGCCAAATTCATTAAATGATAAACCTACTCTTGCATTTAACTCTTTTCTAAGCCAAGGAAGTTCGTAAATTACACCTACACTGGCAAGCACACCCCAGCCTTGGTTTGATAATACTTTACTTAATATGGAGTTAGTATCAATAGAAGCTAGTTCCACTGATGTGAAAGAATCAGTATAAGCCATTCTAAAAATACCCATAATAGATGCACCCACATGAAGTGATTTATCTTTTAAAAATGAGTGAGCATAAGTAAATACTGCACCTGCATCTGCATGGACTTTTGTTCCAATTGTAGGCATTGCCCTGTTGTATGTTAATAAGTTTACATTGCTGTTAAAAAATATACCAAAAGACCAGTTTTTATATGTGAAAGCAGGAAACATGCTAATTGGGTTTATGTTGTTATACTGGCCCAGCATACCGTCTAATGTTTTTGCAATTGCACCAGAACCTAGCCCACCACCTGAAAATACATTTGCCAGCTCTGTGCCGTTTGTTACAAGGTTGCTGTTTACACCTAAAGTTATAGGTATTAAATCAAGTGTCCAGTGGCTTTTATTCATTGCAAGGCCAGCAGGGTTATAAAATGCTGCATATTTATCATCACTAACACCATAGAATGCGTTACCCATACCCATGGCACGAACAGATGTCATTATACGAG
>CAMEOC010000158.1 GCA_945929285.1 uncultured Mucispirillum sp. | reverse complement strand
AGGAATATATAAAAGATATAAATAAAGCAAAACTAGGTATTGATAGCGATGTGGCTTCTGCATTATCATCTTTAACTGAAAGCTTAAAACAAATGGATAGTTATATTGCAAACCACAAAAAAAATGAAAAAGATATAATGATGATGACAGAGCATTATATTCCAGAACTTTTAAAGCATATAAAAGTATATAAAGAATTTTCGTTAAGCGGAATAAACAGTAAACACAAAGAAGATATAAAATTTGAGCTTTTAGAAACCATAAATATGGTAACAAAAGCTTATTCTTCTGTATTATCAGAATTTTATGATAGTATGGCACTTTCTGTATCTTCATCTCTTGAAGCTATTAAGCAAAGCATTAAAATGAAAGGGTATGTAAAATAGATTATATCAATACTCTATTATTTGATTTTTTATAAAATTTGTGGTAAATATAAGTATATTATAACTTATTAGGTGCATTTGTGTATAATACAGATAACGAAAGCTCTGCTTTTGGCAGGCTTGGTAGTATGACAGCAGTAATACTTATATTTGCAGGCTTTGCTTTAATTATTTTTTCCATTATTACATTTAATAGTATATTATTAATCACCTGCTGTTTTTTACCAGGTACAGCACTTATTATATATGGTTTTTTAATATTTTCCCGTTTTATTAGGGCTTTGAAGTATTATAATATATATATGTCTGGTGCTGATTCCCTGCAGGATTTTTCTGATATTTTAATGGATTCAAAACGCAATATTAAAAAGGATATAGATAAAATGGCTGCTCTTGGTATAATGCCAAATGCCCATTTTAATAGTGATGATATACTTGTTTTCACCAGTGATAATATAGGCAAAAATGTAATAGATGTGGAAGCAGAAGAAAGCAGGGCAGAAGAAAGTAAAAGTGTTGTATTGCAGGAAGAAGATACAGCATTAAAAGAATGGAAAAACTATGCAAAAGCCATAAAAAATGCAGAAAGTGAGTTTAAATCTCAAGATATATCATTTAGTATATACAGGCTTTCAAAAGCGGTGGATAAAGTGATAGATTATCTTGAAAAGCATACAGGCAAAGAAAAAGATGTTAAAAAATTAATGGATTTTCACCTGCCTTCTGCTATAAAATTAATATCATCATATAAAGAACTGCAGGTTTCAGGGCTTAATACTTTTAATATTGAAAAAACAAAAGAAGAAATTGTTTCAGCCATAGATAAAATACAGGAAGCATATAGCGGAGTTTTAGAAGATTTGTATAATGATAATGCCATAGATGTTTCCACAGATATACAGGTTTTAAAAATAATGTTATCCCGGGAAGGGTTTTTAGATAGAGATGTTTTCAAACAAAAAAAATAGTATAAAAGGTGGTATATAATGGAAGAAAAAAAAGGCTCAACCATAGAAGAAGTTAATAATACGATAAATAATATTAATAAAGAAATAGCAAACCATGCTTCTCAAATAGCACCAAAGTTAGATATGGAGCCACTTAGTGAAGAAGAATTAAAGCAGATAGAAAACTATGCTGCTTCTATTGATATTCATAATACAAGCACTGTTATTTCTTATGGTGCTGCAGCCCAAAGGAAAGTAGCAGAATTTTCTGAAAATGCTTTAGGTAATGTTACTTCAAAAGATTTAGGGGCTGTTGGGGAAGCTTTAACAAGTGTAATAACAGAGCTTAAAGGCTTTGAAATAGATAAGGAAGAAAAGGGCTTTTTTAGCTTTTTTAAGCGAAATGCTAAAAAAGGTGCCAATAAAATGATGGCTTTAAAAACAAGCTATGAAAAAGCCGATGCCAATATTGAAAAAGTAGTGCATGTTTTAGAAAACCACCAGATTACACTATTAAAAGATGTGGCAATGCTTGATAAGCTTTATGAGTTAAATAAAGGCTACTTTAAAGAATTAACAATGTATATAGAAGCTGGTAAGAAAAAACTTGCTTCCATTCAAAATACAGAATTAAAAGAATTAAGGGAAAAAGCCCAAAGCTCAGGTTTGCCAGAAGATGCTCAAGCTGTTAAAGATTTACTTGATTTATACAGCCGTTTTGAAAAGAAAATACATGATTTAGAGCTTACAAGAACTATATCATTACAAATGGGTCCGCAAATTAGAATGATACAAAGTAATGATATACAAATGAGCGAAAAAATACAGTCTACCATAGTAAATACTATTCCTTTATGGAAAAGCCAAATGGTGCTGGCAATAGGTATAACCCACTCTCAGGAAGCAGCAAAAGCCCACAGAGAAGTTACAGATTTAACAAATAAACTGCTTACTAAAAACGCAGAAACTTTAAAAATGGCAACTATTGATACGGCTAAGGAAACAGAAAGAGGTATTGTAGATATTGAAACATTAAAAACTACAAATGCAAGCCTTATATCCACATTAGATGAAGTATTAAAAATACAAGAGCAGGGCAGGCAGGGCAGAAAACAGGCAGAAGCAGAGCTTATTAAAATTGAAACAGAACTTAAAAACAAGCTTATGGGTTTGGCTGAAAAAAATGCAGAATAATTAAAAATAACATATAAAAAATAATACCCCAGATATAATATATTTGGGGTATTTTTATATTAAATTTAAAGATACTATATCTACTATAATTTATTGAAAATTTTTATATATTTCGCCCCTTATTACCAGCAATAACTTCAATAATTATAATTTACTCATTAATTATTTTTATACATAACACAATATTTTTGTATTCTCATTCTATGCCTATTTTTAGACTAAATTGTTTTAGATATTATTTTCTCCAGTATTACCGTATTATCATAATACTAATACACTATGGCAATATATATAATTTAAGTAATAAAGTGATTATTATATTTCTTTTCTTAATACTTCCATATCCTTTAAAAGTATACCCTTATCAATTACTGGGGCAGAGTAGTTATCTACAAAAAAGTTTTTTATGGTTTTATAATAAGAATAGCCCTGTTTTTCATAATAGGGCACTAAAGGAAAAGCCGTGCCTATTTCCATATGCTTTCCCCCTAAAAGTTTTGCCTGGTTTTCAGCATGGCTAATTAATATTTTGCCTATACCTTTTCTTTGGTAATCTTCTTTAACAGATAAGTTTACAAGCTCAAAAATATAGTCTTCTTTTTCTATAATTATATAAACCCCTGCTAAAACATCATAATCATAAGCCCCAAAAAGCAAACCCTTTAATAAATAATTATCTACATTATCTTTTTCAGGGTCTGCTTCTAATAGTAAATCATATGGGATATGCTTTTTGTTATAGGGGGCAATTATTATCAATCTTCTGTTTCCTGCTTTTTCATCCGTTTATCTTTTATATATATCTGCTTAATGTTAGGTGCTCGCTGGTCTATCCTTTCATCAATTTTAAAAAGCCCTATGGCTTTTACTAAATCTTTTAGTTTTGCATAACCATAGTTTCTGGCATCAAACTCTGGGGACTGCTTTGTAATATGCTGGCCAACTTCCCCTAAAAAGGCCCAGCCTTCTTCGTCCATAGAAGCAATAACAGCAGAACGCAAAAGGTTTACTAAGCGGGTATCCATTTTCAGCTCATTTGTGCTTTTTTGTTTTACCTGCGGTTTTTTCTCTTTTACATCATTTGTTTCTGTATCGTTTTCTTCTATATTTTGCAGTATTTCTGTATAAATAAACTTATCGCACACACTAATAAATGATTTTGGAGTTTTTTCTTCCCCAAAGCCGTAAACATTTAAGCCACCCTCTCTTATGCGGGAAGCAAGTCGTGTAAAATCACTGTCACTGGAAACTATGCAAAAGCCGTCAAACCTGCCACTATATAGTAAATCCATAGCATCTATAATCATGGCAGAATCTGTGGAGTTTTTGCCTTTTGTATAACCAAACTGCTGTATGGGCTGCAGAGCATGTTCTAATAA
>CAMEOC010000157.1 GCA_945929285.1 uncultured Mucispirillum sp. | reverse complement strand
TATGGCCTCAACCTAAAGCAACACCAGCAGATTGTATGTTTTCTACACCTGCAGATATATTGTTATGCTCTAAATTACCTAATGCACCCATTAAATTTAAGTTGTTACCATACCAGCCAGTATATTGTAAGAATGAATTGCCAAAATTAGCTTGTCCACCTATACCTACATTATATGAATGTAGAACTTTATCTGATAAACCTTCACCAGTATACATATAAGCACCATACGCACCAAATACTTTAAATTCTAAAGAATCATTGGAGTAAGTATATGCTAATTCCACACGAGGAAGAACTTCAAAAGCTGAGAAAATAACTTCATCTTTTTTATTATATAAATAACCAGGGTCATTTACATTTTCTTCATTCCAAATACCACTGCCTAAGCTAGGTATAACAACAGCTAATTCAAAACCTTTAACACCATAGCGAACTTGAAGCCTTCTATTATCTGCTAATGTACCAAAGTCATTTAAACTTTGTGCATCGTTAGAAACTTGGCCAAAAGAGTATGCCGCTATTGTAGTATCTCTACCAACTACTAAGAAATGGTCTTCTGCACCACCAATGTTATAAGTTAAGAAATACCTTCTAACAGGGTCCCCAAGACCTGCTTCAAAAGTCCCTTTAACATTGCCATAGCTAAGCTCTACCCCTAAAAGAGATGAACCTACGAAACCTTGAGAACCAAAGGAATTAGAACCTTCTGCCCCATCATTTGAATAGGTATAAAAACCATCTGCATATAATTCCCCATAAACATTTGCCTTGAAATCACCAGAAGTAAATTCCACAGCAAAAGCAGGCACCGCAGCAAGTGCCACTATTAATGAAAATGCAATCTTTTTCATTGTACCTCCTAAAACCTAAAATAAAATTATAATTACCTAAAATATTATTAACTTAAGATAATACTCTATTTCTAATATGTTATATATTATATCAGATTTATTGTCAAGTATTTTATTGAAAATAAATATCAATAATTTTATGTATCTTTTAAATATTTATAAAAAAAGAGCAGGTATATATACATATACCTGCACCATAATAGTTTTATATAATATTAAAAATATTAGAATGATAAAACTGCAGCTGCACCAGCAATTACAGAAAAGCCTTGAGCTTCACCGTTTGCACCAGTTAAGTTATATAAAAGAGCTAACTCAGGCACAACAGAAAACCATTCGTTTACCATATATTGTGTATTTAAAAAACCACCTATATTTTGGTCTGTGTTAATATGGCTTGCAAAGCTAGCACTGTAACCTAAACCTATTTGAGTAGTAAGTTTACCATCCATTGCTTTATAACCATAACCTACAGAGCCACCTGCACTATATACATCTTTAATATCTACAGTAAGCACATTAGTATTCATAGATAAGCTAATTGGGTTTAAAGCTGCTTTAGAAACACCTGTTCTATAATCACCTTGTGCATTTGAAAGGTACATATTTTGGCCAGCATAAGCTACATAATTTAAGAATGAGTTACCAAAAGAAGCCTGACCGCCTAAACCAATGTAAAACATATGTGCTGTTTTATTAAATTTATCAATCGCTTTTTTACTACCATCAGACTCAGTTACTTCACCAGCACTATCATTATGGTACATATAAGCACCGTAAGAGCCAAATACTTTTAAGCTAAAGTTATCTTTAGCAATAGTGTATGCAAGTTCTAACCTTGGAAGGTAGTTAAACATATAATCAGCTGCTGCAATAGAGTAAGATTTATCTTTACTTACTTCATATGTATGTGAATCTTTATAAGCTATATCATCACCAGAGCCAAAACCTATTTGAGGCATAATAATTGCCATTTCAAAGCCTTTTAAACCATAACGAAGCTGGAGCCTTCTTTTATTTGCAAGAGCACCATAGTCAATCATGCTTTGCCCGTCGTTAGAAAGCTGGCCATAGTTATAAAAAGCAATGTTGTTATCTCTACCTGCTAAAATATAATGGTCTGCTTTGCCACCAATATTATATTTTAAATAAAACTTACGAATAGGGTCGCCAAGACCTGCTTCGATTGTTCCTGAAACATTGTTGTAGTTCATTGTAACACCAAAGTTTGAAGAACCAACAAATGCGTAAGAACCAAAAGACTGTTTACCACCACCAATTACTGTTGCTGGATAAATTGGTGTAGCCTCTTTAGAAGAATAAGTATAAAAACCATCTGCAAAAATATTACCATAAACATTGGCTTTAAAATCACCACTGGTAAATTCAACTGCAAATGCAGGCACTGCTAAAAGTGCTATCATACATGAAAGTAAAAGTTTCCTCATGTAATCCTCCTTAAACCTTTTTTGCAATTTACATACTACTATATACATATTTTCTATTTTTTTGTCAATATTAATAAATTATTTCTAATATTTTTTGTTTTAATGATATTTTAAATTTAGATTTTAATTAATAATACCTGGGTATTGAAAAGTTCCTTTACTATTTACATCTATTTGAATACAATTATTACCTTTATTACTTTTTTCATATTTTATATCCCCAAAAAGTAAGCCACCGCGGTATATATTACACCTAAATTTATTATCATCTTTATGGGATTTTACCATGATTATACCTGTTTTTGGTGCCTGGCAGGTAAGTTTTGCTTCTGTTATATTAAACCGTGCACAGTCTTTATTATACCTGCCATACTGACCTTTTAAGTGAGCATTCATTTCCTGCTTATTAGGAAAAAGTATAATATCCACCTTTTCTGAAGAATAAAGCTCCACATCTATAATCAAGTTATTATTATCATTTCTAGTTAAATCAAAAGCCCATACCTGCTGGTTTTTTAAAGTTAGCTCTTTTTTTGTAAAAGGGCTTAATCTTATATCTTTTATAACAGCATTATACATATCTTCATTTTCTATACCGCAGGCATAGTTATAAAATTTATTGTTATCCTTTTTTATATATGTGGAAATACCGCTGTGAAGTAAAAGTGAAGAATATAAAAGTGCAATATCAAGATATGTTCCCTGCCTGTTTAAAAAGGCAGTTTTGGGGTTTGGGCTGCTATAATCTGTGCTGTTATCTATAATAAAACTTGAGCGAATATATTTATATATCTCTACTGTTTTACATGCTGCATCTTCTTGTAAACAGGAAGATGTTATTTTTTGAGTAAATGTTTTTAAGTTAAAATCATTTGTAATAAGGTAGTCATTTATATGGTTATTCTTTTTTTTATCTTCTATATATATATTAGATGTAATATCATCTACACTAACATCTATTACAAACATATATAAAAAACCAAATATTACAAAAAGTCCTATAACAATATAAGTAACAGCTTTTATCACTTTTGTTTCCTTTTAAGATTATGTTGATATAAAATAATGTAATATCATATAATTTTATAAAAAATCAATTAAATAATAAAATATTTAACTTGTTTTTTTATAATATTTAGATTAAAAGATATATGGTATTATTTTTTGGAGTGAAAATGAAAAAAATAGCTGTTATTACTAAAAACTTTCCCCGCCATTTTGATTTTATAGTATCTGTTATGGAAACAGGGCTGTTACATGGTATTGTTATGGTGCTTGATGAAGAAAATAAGTTTGTAAATAATAATGATATACTTAATAAATACTACCAAAATTCAGAACACAAGTTTTTTGGCAATAAATATAATAATATTTCCCGTATTGAAACTATCACAATTTCTGATAATAATATAAATAGTGATAAAGTTACTTCTTTTATTAATAATAAAGATGTAGATTTAACTATTATATTTGATGTTAATAATATTAATGATGTTACTTTAAAAAATATAAAAAGCGACATATGGAAAGTATATTTTGGATATATTCAAAAGTATGCAGGGCTTTATGGTAATATATATGCTGCCATGAATAATAAGGGGCCGTCTATATGCACTTCTTTAATTACATTTAAAGATAATTTATATAAAGGCAGTATTA
>CAMEOC010000156.1 GCA_945929285.1 uncultured Mucispirillum sp. | reverse complement strand
TAACTACAAACGAAACCAAAGAAGAACTTCAGAAAAACTTTGGAATAGGTGGTATATCTACTGTGGAAGAAGATATTAAAATGTTTTTTGGAGAAAATGTAAATAATAATTCTAAAATCACAAAAGATATGATAATAAGTGATATATTAAAAGAAAACCCAAAGGCAGAAGGTATATTTAAAGAGATGGGAATGATGTGCCTGGGCTGCCCTGCTTCTCAAGCAGAAACTTTATTTGATGCCTGCCAGGTGCATAATGTTTCATGGGAAGAAGTTATTAATAAATTAAATAATTAATGAGGTAAAAAAATAATGAGTGCATTTTTGGGTCCTATCCACTTTATGATGTATAATAAAATACAAAGGCAAAATAATTTATTAGATGATGTAATAAATTATATTGAAAGCAATTCTATTATTGCAGATTTTTCTGCCAAACTAAAAGAAAAATATGGGGAAAATGAAAGGGAAGCATTAGAAAGTGTGATAGACCAAAATGCAATACACGCCTGGCTTAATAACCAGGTAAATATTGCAGAAGGCAGGCTTGCTTATGCTGTAAAATTAATACTTGAAAAAGATGAAAGCCTTTTTAAAAACATACTAGATATTTTTTATAATGACGGTATGCAGTGCCGTTTAGAGCATGCTGATATTATTGTGGTGGAAGAACTTTTTAAAGTATTAAATATTACCCTGCTTGACGGTATGCCATGTGATGGTGGTATAATTGTATTGCATAATGATGGCTCAGAAATATTATGGGAAGTAAACCTGCAGGTTCATAAACCTTTTTATGATAATGAAAATATGAGCTTAGAGCAGTTTTTTGCCTTAAGAGATAAATGGCTGCAGGGCTTTTTTGCAGGCAGTTTTAATATAGAATATTCATACCTTGGCAATAATGTATTTAAAATAGTGGAAGTGTAATGTGAGTAAAGTAATAGAAATATTAATGAATGAACACAAAGAAATAGTAAAGTTTGTAGAAAACTTAAAACTAATGTGTTTAGATTTTATAAACCATAATAAAATAGATATTGAAGAATTTAGAAAAAGCGTTCATTTCATAAAAACTTATGCAGATGAAAGGCACCACCAAAAAGAAGAACAGATATTGTTTAAGTCTATGGTGGAGCATCTTGGTGTAAGGGCTGAAAACATTATTAAATACGGTATGCTTATAGAGCATGATTTGGCAAGATACCATGTAAATGGCTTAAATGAAGCTGTAAATAAGTATAAAAAAGAGCCAAGTGATGAAAACAAGCTGGAAATATTAACCCATGCTTTATCATACTGCGATTTGCTTTTACGCCATGCTTATAAAGAAGATAATGTGGTTTACCCATTTGGTGAAAAAAACCTGCCAAAAGAGGAGCTTGAAAGGCTTGATATTTTAGCAGAAGAATATGAGCAAAAATATAAGCAGTAAAAATATAAAAAAGTAAAATCTTATAAAACTATATTAAACTACTTTGGGGGGAATAGGGTAATTCCAGTTGGAAAATACTAAGCTCCCCATCTTTTTTAATGAAAAGTTTACCATTAATATGCTGTTCCACAAGCATTTTAGTAAAGAAAAGCCCAAGACCTTCACTACTAAACCTGTTTTCCCCAAGAGCATAATATGGCTCAAAAAAGTGGGTTATTTCATTATCTGTAAGCTGAATACCGTTATGGCTAACCTGTATAATAATATTATTGTTTGTAGTATATAGTTTTATTTTAATACTGCCTTTAAAATCATCATCTATACATGCTTTTTGGTATGCTTGAATTAAGTGATTTGCAGTAATAACAATTTTTGTAATAATCTGCTTTAAAGCTGCGGGCTCGGTTTCTATTATTAATTCAATATTGGAATTATCGGCTTTTTTTAGATAGTCAATACCATTAATGGTGCAAGTAACATGAGATAAGTCAAGTATATTTTTAATAGTCATTAAAGCTTCACGCATTAAAGCAGGAATATGTATTGTTTCAAGCACATTATCATTTTCTGCATCTATTATACTTTGGAAAGAATCAATAATATTAGACATAAAATCAATATGCCTCATAGACTGGTCTACACTGTCTTTTAAATAGCTTTCAGAAAGCTCATCATGTATATAAGCATCATAAATATCCTGCATTAAGAGGCTGCCTCCAGTAATGGGCAATAGAAATAATCATATCACTCATAGATATAAGGCGTTCTTGGTTTTGTATATATTTTTCTTGTTCAAGCCGTTTTTTAATTTCGCTATCCACAAGCTCTGTTAAAGAAATGTTTTCTTCTTCACTATGTTTTAACCTGGTAAATACATTAACTTTTGCAAGCAGTTCATTACCAACGAAAGGTTTTATCATATAATCATCTGTGCCAAGGCCGTAACCTTTTAGCCTTTCATTAATATCACTTTTAGAAGAAAGCAAAATAATGCGGATATATTTAAGCTTCTCATTATTTCTAATGCGAGTAAGCACTTCAAAGCCATCCATACCGCCCATAATAATATCCAGCAGAATAATATCAGGCATAACATCTGGCAGTATTTCTAAAGCCATTTCCCCGCTATCTGCTTCAATAACATTAAAATCTGTATTAATAAATACAGATTTAATAAGCCCCCTTATAACAGGGTCATCATCAACTATAAGTATGGTAGCATTTTTTCTAGCTTGTTCTTCCATAAGTAATTTCCACACTCCCTTATGATGCCTGTATTATTACATAATTTTTTTAACTTGAAAAGTAATATTTTATGCAAAAATTTAAAAAATCTAAAAAATATATATACAATTGATATAATTATTCGTTGCCTTTTTACATAAAGCAATATAAATATATAGTATTAATAAAAGGATATACTAATATGGATAAAGGCTATGAAGATATAGGGTTTGCAAAAATAGACCATAACAGGCAGTTAAGGCAGGGTTATCCTGAAGTGATATTTGGTGCTGGTAAAACAAAAGAGCAGACAGCAGAAATATTTAAAAGAATAGCCCAAAAAGGCAGCACAGCCATATGCACAAGGGCTTCTAAAGAAATGGCAGAATATGTATTATCATGTGTAGATGGTGCAAAATATATTGAAGAAGCTTCTATTATAATATATGAAAAAGAAAAAAAACAGCTAATAGGCCAGGTTTGTATTGCTACTGGTGGCACATCTGATATATTTGTGGCAGAAGAAGCAGCCGTAATACTTGAAAGCTATGGCAGTAAAGCTGCCAGGCTTTATGATGTGGGGGTTGCAGGAATTCACAGGCTTTTAGATAATGTGGATATTTTGCGTTCCTCTAACTGCATTATAGCAGTTGCTGGTATGGAAGGAGCGCTGCCTTCTGTAATTGCCGGCCTTGTTTCTGTGCCTGTAATTGCAGTGCCTACATCTGTGGGTTATGGGGCAAACCTTGGGGGCATAGCTGCACTGCTTGCCATGCTTAATTCCTGTGCTTCAGGGGTTAGTGTAGTAAATATTGATAATGGCTTTGGGGCTGCTAATCAAGCACATTTAATAAATAAACTTGCAGAGGGTAAAAAATAAAAATGAATACATCATGGATTTTTGAACAGCTGGATATTATTTCTTCCATTGGTGGCACAATACACGGGCAAAACAGGCTTGCTTTTTCTGAAAACGATATAAAAGCAAGGCAGTTTTTAAAACATTTAATAGACCAAATAGGTTTAGAATATAGAGAAGATACTTTTGGCAATATATTTGCCCTTTATAATAACGGCAGCTGCAACCAGATAATAGGAACAGGCTCCCATATTGATACTGTGCCAGATGGTGGCAAATATGATGGCACATTAGGGGTTATTACAAGCCTTTCTGCCATTAAAACCATAAAAGAACAAAAAGAAAAAATAAACCACCCAATAGAGTTAATATCTTTTCAGGCAGAAGAATCCAGCCGTTTTGGCCATTCTACCATGGGCTCTAAAATTGTTACTGGGAAATTAGAACATTTTGTGCAGT
>CAMEOC010000155.1 GCA_945929285.1 uncultured Mucispirillum sp. | reverse complement strand
CTTTAGGAACAGGTACATTAAAAATAGAATACCATGGTAAACAGGCTTTTAATATATATAATAGAAAAAAAGGAAAAAGTGGCAGGATTGTACTTAATAATATGCAGGATTTTTCCACAAAAGAAGAAAGAATGCAGTTTATTCTTTCCCAAGAACCAGCATCACTTTTCACTATTAAAAAAACTATAAAAGAGTTTCCAGAAAAAGCAAAAATATATAATTCTTATATATGTGAAAAATGCGGTGAAAAAACGGCAGAGAATGCCATTTACAATATTAATGGTAAATATATTTGCCAAATGTGTAAAGAGGTGTGATATGAAAATAGTATTTACTTTTTTATGTCTTTTATTTTCTGTAAATCTTTATGCTCACACTATAATAGATATGCGTGGGGAAAAGGTGGAAATACCTGATAATCTAAGCCGTATTGCCACAATAGATGATGGTTTTATTGAAGGTGTGATGACTCACCTTAATGTTATAGAAAAAGTAGCTGCCATTGGCTCCTGGAGTATGAAAAGAGATTATAAATATGAATATGAAACCACTGATGGCAAAAAATATACATTAAGCGGGCTAAACACCATGAAATATCTACACCCTTGGCTTGATGACCTGCCCTGCTTTAACTCTGCCCAGGGAGATATTTTGAACTATGAAACACTTGCAAAAGCAAACCCTCAGCTTGTTATTATGCGGGTGGGAGACTGCACTGTTTCTGGGGGCTCATACTTTAGAGGTGGCAACCCTGCACAGCTTGAAAAAACAATTGAGGCTATAAATTCTTTAGGAATACCCCTTGTGGTGCTTTTTTCTCCAACCTATTATCAAAAAGCAGAACTTTCTACTATTAAAGAAGAAATGAGAGTTTTAGGGGATTAAACAGCGGGAAAAAGCTCTTGCTCTTTATGAATACTTAAATAAAACTGAAGAACTGGTAAGAAGCAGAACTCAAAACATTAAAAATAAACCAAATGTATTATATTTTGGGCTAAATTCTGCTGCACGAAAACAAGGTGGCTCTGGTATGGTTTCAGGTATTACTACTCCAGAATCTTATATTATTGAAAATATAATAAATGCTAAAAATGCTTATAGGGGTAAAGGAAATAATATTATATTAAGTGGCGAACAGCTTTATGCAATTGACCCAGATATAATACTTTTACCTACACAAAATGGCTACCACCCAGCAGAAGAATTATTGGGAGCTCCTTATTATAAAAATTTAAGTGAATTAAAAGCTGTTAAAAATAAGAAAGTTTATCCCCTAGCCTGGACACCTATGAACTGCTCCCGCAGGGTAGAATACCCAATAGATATAATGATTATGGCAAAAGCAATATATCCTGAACTTTTTCAAGATATTAAAATACATAAATTTGTGTTAGATTTTTATAAACATGTATATCATGTAGATGATAATAAAGCAAAAGCTTTACGAAAAGAACAGCTTTTAGAATGGACTATTAAGTATGATTTTTAATAAAATAAAAGCAGATAAAAGAAATTTATATATTATCTTACTGTTTTTACTTTTAATAATAACCATATTTTTTGCTATTATTTCAGGAAATTCTGGGCTTTCCCCTTATACTGTTTTAAAGGTTATAATATATAAAACAACAGGTATTTCCTTTAGTGATATAAGCCCAAGGGATATGGCTATTGTGTGGAATATGAGAATGCCGCGGGTGCTAATGGCTATACTTGCAGGCACAGCTTTAGCAACAGCTGGTGCTTTATATCAAGGGTGCTTTCGTAACCCTTTAGTAGAGCCTTTTATACTGGGGGCTTCTTCTGGAGCAAGTTTTGGGGCAGCTTTAGCCATAGTTTTTCCTGCTTTATTTTTACCTATACATATTTCTGCATTTATATTTGCCTTACTTGCTGTTATTGCAGCATATATGCTTTCACGCCATAAAGGTGAAATAAATAGTGTGGGGCTTGTGCTTTCTGGTGTAATAATAGGCTCAGTTTTTTCTGCCCTTGTTTCCATTATGAAATATTTATCGGAAGATACACAGTTAAGGGAGATTACTTTTTGGATGATGGGAGGATTATATCATGCTTCCTGGTCTGATATTTATGTGAATGCTGTAATCATAGTTATCTGCTTTATTTTATCCTGGATATTATCATGGAAATTAAACCTAATATCCATTGGTGATGAAGAAGCAAAAAGCCTTGGTATAAACCCAGATAAATATAAAACTATCTTTATAATAACAGCCACATTAATGACTGCTGTATGTGTTTCCACCGTTGGAATAATAGCCTGGGTTGGACTTATGATGCCCCATGCAGCAAGGCTTTTAACAGGGCCGGATAACAGATATGTAATACCCCTTGCAAGCCTTGGTGGTGCAGTTTATTTATTAATATGTGATACTATTGCAAGAACATTAACTATGGGTGAAATTCCTATTGGTATTATAACATCTATTATAGGTGCTCCATTTCTTATATGGATATTACGGGCAAAAAGTGGAAGATTATTTTTATAGGTTATATTATGCTAGTTGTGAAAAATCTTAATTTTTATTACGGAAAACACCATACTTTAAAAAACATATCATTAAATATAGATTCAGCATCTCTTTGGGCTTTAATGGGGCCAAATGGCGGTGGAAAAACTACATTTTTTAAATGTATTATGGGTTTTTTAAAAGCAGATAGTGGTAGTATTACTGTATGTGATAAAGACTATAAAAATATTACCACAAAAGAAATTGCAAAACTAATATCTTATGTGCCGCAAGAGCATAAACCGCCCTTTCCTTTTACTGTAAGGGAAATAGTTTTAATGGGGCGTTCCCCTTATATGAATGGTGTTTTTGGGCTAAAAAAAGAAGATTATAATGCAGCAGATGAAGCTATGGAAAAAATAGGTATTTTAGATATAGCAGAAAAACCTGTAACATCACTAAGCGGTGGCCAAAGACAGCTTACATTAATAGCCAGAGCAATAGCCCAAGATACACCTGTTATGATACTTGATGAGCCAACTAGTGCCCTTGATTTTAACAACCAAATAAATATATGGAAAATATTAAAAGAAATATCATCTAAAGGAAAGCTGGTTATTGCCTGCAGCCACGACCCAAACCATATTTTATGGTTTACAGATAATACTTTTGCCATAAAAAATGGTGAGATAGCAGCCTTTGGAACTACCTGCAATATTATTACAGAAGATTTGCTTAAAGAAATATATGGCAGTAAATACCACATTGCAAATGTAGAAAATAAGAATATAATTTGCCCTGTTATATAAAAATTTATTGACTATTCCATAAAATTATAATTTAATAGGCTACAAATTTTTGGAGGCTTTATGGCGGGAAATAATAAAGGCAAGCTTTTCATTATATCTGCCCCTAGGGGCTCTGGTAAAACTACATTATGTAATATGCTTATGAAAAAATATCCTTCCATAAGGTATTCTATTTCCTACACAACCCGTAAGCCTAGAAATAATGAAGTTCATGGTAAAGACTATTTCTTTACAGATAAAGAAACTTTTAAAGCAATGACTGAAAATAATGAATTTTTAGAATGGGCAGAAGTTCATGGCAATTTTTACGGCACTTCTAAAATTCAAATAGATAATGCACTTGAAAGTGGTACCGATATTATTTTAGATATTGACCCACAAGGTGCTATGCAGATGAAAGAAAAAGTAACTACTGCTACATATATTTTTATTACTGCCCCTAGCTTTAATGAGCTTAAATCAAGGCTTATTAATAGAGGCACAGAAAGTGATGAGCATATTTCATTAAGAATGGAAAATGCTAAAAAAGAAGTTGAATTTTTTAAATTTTACGATTATTTAATAGTTAATGATGCAACAGATGTGGCTTTTAATCAGCTGGAAAGTATTTACTTAGCAGAAAAACTGCGGACAACACAATATAGTAATGTTTTAGAATTTATGAATATATAAGGAGCATATTATGGCATTTTTAGACATTGAAAGGGGTATTAACCAACCAAATGTAGACAGCAGGTTTAAATTAGTTCATTTAGC
>CAMEOC010000154.1 GCA_945929285.1 uncultured Mucispirillum sp. | reverse complement strand
GGTGCTATTAATATTATTACAAAAAAAGGCGGCGATAAACCTGTGCAGGCTTCTACTCAGCTTCAAAGCTCCCTGCTTAGTGCATACTATACAGGTAACGCATCCCTTTACGGCTCAAAAGGTATAGCAGATTACAGAATAAACGCATCATATTTGTATGATGAAAATGTTTCTTCTGCTGCTTATAAGTATGGCAATACTGAAAACGACCCAGATGCTATGGGGCATTTTTCTGCCTATGTGGGTTTAAAGCCTGTTACTGATTTAAATACATCTTTTTATATTGATTATACAGATAGAAAAAGTGATTTAGATAGTGGGGGCGGAGCAAATAACGATAATCTTGACTATATGCAGGATACAAAGCGAGTAAGTACATATTTAAAAACAAGCTATCTTTTCAAAGATATTTGGGAACCAACACTAAATATTTCATATGTGTACCAAGATAGAATATATGGCTCATCATCTCAAATAAGAAATAATGAAAACGATATTTTTGACGGCCATACCATAAACTTAGACTTTCAAAATAATGTATATATTATTGATGAATTTATATTAAGTGCTGGCTTAAATTATGAATATAACCAAATATTTACCCGCACTGGCTCACTTAGAAATAATAAAGATGTAAATAATGTTGCAGGCTACCTTCACGGCACAATCACTCTTTTTGATAACTGGGTTACAATACTAGCCTTTCGCGGTCAAAAAGATGAAAATATGGAGTTTGTACCACTTTATAGAGTATCATCTGTATATGATATTCAGGCAATAGATATGCAGATAAAAGCTTCAGTTGGAAATGGTGCATTATCCCCTTCCCTTTACCAGCTTTATGACCCAGTATTTGGTAACAGCAGTTTAAAAATGCAGGAAAGTTTTGCATATGAAGTTGGTTTTTCCAACGGACTTTTTAATAGAAAGATAATATATGGGCTTTCATGGTTTGATAATTATTATAATAATATGATTGCTTACGGCTCTTATATTGATGATACAAACAGCATAAAAACGGGCTTTTATAACGAAACAAAAACTCATACAAGGGGGATTGAAGCAGATATTTCATTTGAGCCTGTAAAATATATTAATTTTGGTGCAACATATACTTGGCTGCAAACTTTTAATATTGACGGCAACCCACTTGCAAGACGCCCAGAACATCAGGTATCTGCTTATATTAATATTATACCGATAGATAGATTAAAAATAAACATAGGATTTATATACAGTGGAGAAAGTGTTGCCACAGTATATGAAAACAGCAATATAAATGATGATTATTTTCTTTTAAATGCTAATATATCTTATGATATTAATGATAATATTCAAGTTTATGTAAAAGGCACAAACCTAACCAATGAAGATTATGAAGAAATTTATGGCTATGGCACAAAAGGTATAGAAATATTTGCGGGGTTAAAAGCTAAAATATAATATGAAAAGCCTTATATTTACTCTAACTTTATCAATAGTTATACACATTTTAATATTAGGTAGTTTTAGTAAATATAGTAATGCAAAAACATATAATAATATTGCTGTTACTTCTGAAAATTATGTAGAAGTATCAATAGTTAAGCCTGCAAATGACGGCATAAAAAATGCAACTGATTTTACAGGAAGTGATAAAATATCACAAAAAAATGTAAAATCTAATAAAAATGAAAATAATAAACAAGGCTTACTTGGCAAAAAAAATAAGAAAGAAAAAAATCAGCAAAGTATTGCAAAATCAGCTAAAGCTGGCAGCGACGGGTATAACAAAAATTCATATACTCAAGGTTATGCAAGCTATATACCAAAACCTTCCTACCCTTTAATTTCCCGCAGAAATAAGGAAGAAGGCACTGTGGTTTTTAATATTTATATTGATAGTAAAGGTGATATGTTAAATTATAAAATAATAAAATCTTCAGGCTATAAAAGGCTTGATAAGCAGGCAGAAATATCTTTAAAATCAGCTAAATTTCAACCTGCATTAAATAATGGTGAGCCTATCAGCTCTGAGTTTGAACTAAAAATTACATTTTCATTAAAGGATAGATAATGAAGTATATAAAAGAAAATTTTATTATATTTTTAACCATATTTTTATTTGCATCTATATTAACAGCTGTTTTCTTTATATATTATAACAGCGATTATAAAACAGATAATAAAACTATTAGACTTGCAAGCCTTTCCCCAAGTATTACAGAATATATATACGATGTAGGTTTAGATAAATATTTAAAAGCCAATACTACCTACTGCAATTACCCAGAACAAGCTAAAAATATAGCAAAAATAGGCACTTTTAGTGATATAAATTATGAGCAGGTGGCAAAATTAAATATTAATACTGCCATAATACACAGCTATATGGAAAAACAAAAAATAATGCTTGAAAAAATGGGTATAAAAGTTATTGAAATAAATAATAATACTATTGATGATATACTTGCAGCATACGATATTTTAGGCAGAGAATTTAATATAAAAAATATTACAGATAAAAGAAAAAATGAAATAATATTAAAAATAAATAATATAAAAAATAATTTGAAAATAAAAAATAAAAAAACTGCCATTGTTTCTATTTTTAGAAATTATGGAAAGCAGGCATCTTCTGCCACAGTAGCAGGTGGAAATAATATTTATAATGATATTTTAAATATACTTAATTTAAAAAACCCCTATGAAAATATGATGCCTTATACAGAAGTTTCCATAGAAAGCATATTATCTTTTCAACCTGCAATTATATTTGACTTATACCACGGTAGAGATATTACATATGCTAATAAAGACTGGGAAAATATACCTTTAAAAAATACAAATATTATAGTATTAAATGAAACATATTTAAGCCTGCCAGGACCTAGAATAGATAAAATACTTGAAAAATTTGCCAGTGAATATTATAAGGTAGCAAATGATTAATGTAGAAAATATAAATTATTCCATAAAAAATAATAAAATACTTGAAAATATATCATTTACCATAAACCATGGTGATATGGTTTCCATTATAGGCCCAAATGGTGCAGGAAAATCTACCCTTGTAAAACTTCTAACTGGGCTTATAAAGGCAGATAGTGGTAGTATTTTATTGTATAATAAAAATGTATACGAATATAAAAAGAAAGACAGGGCAAAACTAATAAGCTATGTGCCACAGGAATATAATTTTGCAGTGGCAGATTTAACAGTGGAAGAATTTACAGCCACAGGCAGGTATCCATACCTGGATTATTTTGGCACAATTACACCTAACCAGCAGGAAAAAATAGAATATTATATGAACTTAACAAATATATACCCTTTAAAAAACAGGAATATTTCCACATTAAGCGGTGGTGAAAAACAGCGGGTGTTAATAGCTGCTGCCCTCGCCCAGGAAGCAGAATTTATTATACTTGATGAAGTTTCATCAAATTTAGACCCTAAAATAAAAGATGATATAAATAACCTTTTAATAAAATTAAATAATGAAAAAAAATTTGCTGTAATTACTATTACCCATGATTTAAACTATAGCTTAAAAGCAAAATCTAAATTTATCTGCATAAAAAATGGCAGGCTTCACGCTTTTAAAACCCATAAAGAAATGTTTGAAGAAAAAATATTTGATTCACTTTTTAATATGCACTTTGATTATATAAACTATGAAAATAATGAGGTTATTATACCAAAATGAATACCACTAAAAAAATAATAATTTTAATAATCTGCTGCTTTTTATTAATTATAATATCCCCTTTTATAGGTGCAAATAATATTAATTATAAAAATATATTTATTAAAGATAGTGTAGATAATTTTATATTTTTTTCTTCACGGCTGCAAAGGTTATTAGCAGATATTTTAACTGGCGGTATATTAGCTTTAAGCGGTTTAATTTTTCAGTCTGTTTTTAAAAACCCCATAGCCACACCCTATACTTTAGGGGTTGCAAGCGGTGCATCTTTAGGGGCTGCTTTATTTATTATTTCAGGCACATATTCCCCATTTTTTTCATTTTTAGGAAGCACATTCTCTGCCATGGCAGGCGGTATTTTATCTATTCTTTTAGT
>CAMEOC010000153.1 GCA_945929285.1 uncultured Mucispirillum sp. | reverse complement strand
CCT
Source organism: uncultured Mucispirillum sp. (assembly GCA_945929285.1). GTDB lineage: Bacteria > Chrysiogenota > Deferribacteres > Deferribacterales > Mucispirillaceae > Mucispirillum. The sequence goes on along the minus strand of CAMEOC010000153.1, from coordinate 4,083 downwards.
GGTGCTACACATCAAATGTGGTGCGTTTGCACATATTTATTTATATTAATATATTCATATCATGGCACGCCATGTTAAATACTTTTTGTAATATAAGGTAAGTATATTTGATACTAAAATGAACCATACTACATACTAGCTAACGGCACATTACACTAGTAGATTATATTTATAACACACTTTTAAAAATAAAACAATAGATTTAATTATATTGCCTTAAAAAAATTTTTTATATTTAACTCATCTTTATAATTTATAAATTATTGATAATAAATATTTTATATTCATAGCTTTTTACTATAAATTTAATTTTTGGTTATATTTTATTCAAAAATTAGAATAATTATAATAAAATTTTTACTATTTTTCTTATAATATTTACTTATTTCACTGAAATCTACTATAAAAGATATATTTTGTCTTATTATAATATAATAATCCCTTTATTTACTAGACTATTTTGATGTATTATTTTTTTATGCTTAACCTTATTTTTTAAGGCATTAATGAAATTTTATTGATTTTATAGGTAAATTTGATAAGGTTAAAATATATGTACTATAATATAATTTTATAAAATGTGCTGTAAAAGATTTACATATAAAATATATAAAAAGTAAAATGTAAATATATATAGTATAAAACCAGTAAATAATTTATTTATTAGATTAAAAAATTTTATGAGAATATAAACACCTGCATGTAATAATTAATTAATTTATTCTATTTTCATATACCCGTATTAAATATTGTAGTGCCACTGCATAGTATACCTATTATACAGCATAAGTTTCTTTATTTATTCTAGAACTTCGCCGTATTCTAAAGCCTGTTCTTTTTTTGTCTGCTTTCTAGCTGCCACTTTTTTTACAGTTGTTTTAGCCAGTGCTTTCATTTCTTCCTGGTTTACTACCACTGAATTATCAAAATGGGTATAAGCTGCATTAAACTCCACATAAGCTGTGCCCTGCTCGCCGTTTCTGTGTTTTTCTATTATTATTTCTGCCACATTTTTATAGGCACTATCTGGGTTATAAAATTTATCTCTATATAAAAACATAATAATATCTGCATCCTGCTCTATTGCTCCAGATTCCCTTAAATCTGAAAGCCGCGGCCGTTTATTATCTGCTTTTTCCACATTTCTATTAACCTGAGCTAAAGCAATTACTGGAATATTAAATTCCTTTGCCATACCTTTTAAAGAGCGGGATATTTCAGATATCTGCTGTTCCCTAACCTGCAGTTGTTTGCTGTAACCCATTATCTGTAAGTAATCTACAAATATAATATCCAGCTGGCCGTTATTATAAAGCTTTCTGCACTTTGATTTTACCTGGTTTACTGTGATAGATGGTGTATCATCTAAATATATTGGTAAATGTTCTAGTTTATTATTTGCTTCAATATATCTATTTATTTCTTCACTGGTAAAGTTGCCTGTTCTTAAAGTTTTCTGCCCTATACGGCTTTCTATGGATATAAGCCTTTTTACAAGCTGTTCTGAGCTCATCTCCAGGGAAAAAAAGGCACATGATTTGCCGGCTTTTGCTGCATTTAAAAGAGCAGAAAGCCCAAAGGCAGTCTTACCCATACCAGGCCTTCCTGCAATTACTATTAAATCAGACCGCTGAAAACCGTTTGTATATTTATCCAGTGCTGTAAAGCCGGAAGTAACACCTGTTATATCTTTATCGTTTGTGTTTAAATTTTCCTGCTGTATTTTATTAAGCATTTCCTGGTGGCGGATAATAACTTTACTAATAGGCTCAACATAACGCCTTTTATTGTTATCATCCCCTAATGATGATGTTATATTTTGGGCTTTATCTATTAAGTTATCCACAGTATCTGAAAGCTCATACCCTAATGATGATATTTCACTGCCTGCAGAAATAAGGCTTCTTAGTGCTGATTTTTCCTTTAATATCTCCATATATTTTTCAGCATTGGCAGCATTTGGCACAATATTTACAAGTGTAGATAAATATTCTATACCACCAGCCTTATCTATTTTATCCATATCTGTTAGTTCTGCATGTAATGTAACTAAATCTAAAGGCCTGCTCTTTTGAAAAAGGGACTGTAAAGCTGTAATAATAACTTTATGAGCAGGCTGATAAAAATCATCTAAATTAATGGAGTTTATAAGTTCTTCTGCAACAGTATTATCAATAAGCATAGAAGCAATAACTGCCTGTTCTGCTTCTAAACTATTGGGCATAACTTTATTGTTTACACTCATTTTTTACCTCATAATATAAACTATAAATTATATTATAATAAGGTTTTTAGTTTGTGGCGTTAATTATAACTGTTAACTGGCTTTTCACTTCTTTATAAATATTAACTTTTACAGTATGGCTGCCAGTTTCTTTTAAAGGTTCTTTTAAATCTAATAATTTTTTATCTACAAATATACCTTGTTTTTCCAGTTCTGCAGAGATTTCCTGGCCTGTTACAGCACCATAAAGCCTGCCTGTTTCCCCAGCTTTTAAAGAAAACTCTACTTTTATAGTTTTTAATTTTTCTGCTAATGCTTTAGCTTCTGCAACTTTTAATTTTTCCTGTTCTTTTAAAGATTCTAATTTTTCTTCATGGGCTTTCATATTTGCAGGTGTTGCTTCTAATGCCAGCTTTTGTTTAAACAGAAAATTTTTAGCATAACCTTCTTTAACATCTTTTACATCGCCTTCGTTGGCAACGCCTTTTACATTTTTTAAAAATATAACTTTCATATTATAAAATCCTCTTTTTTTATTGTCTGCATAACTAAGGCAGGGGAATAACCCTTATTTTTAAGGAAGTTTATACATTTTATATAATCTTTATAAGGGTCATCACTGTTTTTTTTAATATAGCGTTTGCTGTATTTTTTAATAAATTCTTCCATAGATATGTTTTCTTTAAAACTTATATCTTCTATAAAAGATATATCTGCTTCATATCCTTTTAAATACAGCTTGTTTGTAATGTAGTATGGTCCATAGCCTGCTGAAAGTTTGCTTCTTGCATAATTATAAGCAGTTTTTTTATCATCTATATAGCCATTTAAAACCATATATTCCACTGCTTTTTCTGCTGAGTCTTCTCCAAACTTATTTTTTACCTTTTCATAAAGTTCACTTTTAAAGTAATCTTTCATGCCAAGCAGTTTATAAGCATAGCTTATGGATTTATCTGCCATTATTTTTCAGCTTCTGCTTTTTTTGCAGGTTTTGCCTGTGGAGTTTCTTCTTCCTGCTCCACTTCTATATTAAATTTTTTCCTAAGCTGCCTTTCCACAGATTTTGTTACTTCTGGGTTTTGCTCAAAGTATATTCTTGCATTTACTTCACCTTGGCCAAGCTTTGTATCCCCCATGGAAAACCAGGCACCAGATTTTTGTATAATGCCAGCTTCTACCCCCATACCTAATATAATGCTTTCATTAGATATACCTTTACCAAAAAGCACATCAAATTCTGCTTTTTTAAATGGAGGCGACATTTTGTTTTTCACTACTTTTACAGATATTTTATTTGCAATAACTTCTTCTTTTTCTTTTATTTGGTTGCCTTTTTTAACTTCCATTCTAACAGAAGCATAAAATTTTAAAGCATTACCACCTGTTGTGGTTTCTGGGTTGCCAAACATAACACCTAACTTCATACGGGTTTGGTTAATGAAAATAAGGCATGTTTTAGATTTATTAACAATAGCTGTTAATTTTCTTAAAGCCTGGCTCATAAGCCTTGCCTGTAAACCCATGTGGGAATCTCCCATATCCCCTTCTATTTCTGCTTTTGGGGTAAGAGCTGCCACAGAGTCTACAACTATTACATCTATTGCACCACTTCTAACTAATGTTTCAGTTATTTCCAGGGCAGATTCACCATTATCTGGCTGAGAAACAAGTAAATCATCAGTATTAACACCAATAGCTGCTGCATAGGTTGGGTCAAGAGCATGTTCTGCATCAATAAAAGCAGCCACACCACCTTGTTTTTGTGCTTCTGCTATAATGTGAAGTGCAATGGTTGTTTTACCACTGGATTCTGCACCATATATTTCTATAATTCTACCACGAGGAACACCCCCAAT
>CAMEOC010000152.1 GCA_945929285.1 uncultured Mucispirillum sp. | reverse complement strand
AAGGCGGTATTGAAGCAATAGGCAGACATGAAGAAATAGTAGTAACTTCCCCAACATATAAAAAACTCTATGAAATGCAGTTTAAATTAGAGGAAGAAGAAAAAGAAAGGGAACAGGAAAAAGAAAAGGTTATACTTTAAAAGGGATATCTGGATATGTTTGTAGCACAAATCACTAGAAAAGTAAAAAATATTATTATATCAAGGACAGATAAAATAGGGGACTTAGTATTATCTGTGCCTGCCATATCCACTGTAAAAAAAATGTACCCGGAAGCAAAACTTTATGTGCTTGTGCGTAAATATAATATGGAAGTGGTAAAAGGCTTTACTTTTATAGATGATTATAGTAAAAAGGAGCTGTATAAAAAAATAAAACAAATAAAGGCAGATATTTTTATAGCCTTATATTCAGATAATACTGTTTTAAAGCTGGCATGGAAAAGCGGGGCAAAATACAGGGTTGGCCCCCTTTCAAAACCTCTTTCTTTTTTTGTGTATAATTATGGCATAAAACAAAAGCGTTCAGAATCTATTAAAAATGAAGCAGAATATAATTTAGATTTGGTAAAGCATTTAGATGAGGAGCTTTTTAATAAGCAAAAAATCACCATAGATAAATTGCAGTATGGCAGAACAAACCATAATAAAGCACTTTCGTTTTTAAATGAACATAACATATATAATTATGTATTAATACACCCTTTTTCTGGTGGCTCTACTAAAAATTTTACAGTGGATGAGTATATAAAAGTTATAAAAGGCTTAAATTATGCTAACCCAAATCTGCAGATAGTTATAACTTCTTCTATGGATGATAAAGCAGAAGCAGAGCGTATTGCAAAAGAATGCAGCAATGTTTTTGTATATTCTGCTTCATCTATTTTAGAAATAGCAGCAGTTATTGATAAATGTAAAGTATATGTAGGAGCAGGAACAGGGCCTAGCCATATTGCAGGAAACTTGTGTAAAATGGCAGTGTGTATTTACCCAAAATATAAAGTATTATCACCTAGTAGGTGGGGGCTTTACGGCAATGAAGAAAGAACAACCTACATAATACCAGATAACGAAAAAGCAGAAAAAGATTATAAAGATAGAACTTTTGATAATATTGATGATAATATAATAAATGAAACAGTAAATGCTGTGCTGGATAAATTAAATGGATAATAATAAACTTGATTTATCTGTGGCAGTGATTACTTATAACGAAGAAGAACGGCTTGAAGCCACACTAAAAAGCATAAGTGATATTGCTTCTGAAATTATTATAATAGACAGCTTTTCCACTGATAATACATTAGGTATTGCAAAAAAATATAATGCAAAAATATATCAGGAAACTTGGAAAGGCTTTACAGAGCAAAAAAACTCACTAACTGAAAAATGCAGCTGTGGTTATATATTATACCTTGATGCAGATGAAGTTATAAATAATGAGCTAAAAAATGAAATAATAAATGCCATAAATAACCCAAAAGAAGAAGGATATTATATAAGAAGAAAAACCCATTATTTAGGAAAACTGCTTAACTATGCCTGGCAAAAAGATGAAAGGCTTAGGCTTGTGAAAAAATCGGCAAACCCTTTATGGAAGGGTGAGCTTGTCCATGAAGAATTATTTATAGAAGGAAATATTTCTCACCTTAAAGGCTACATTATTCACTATTCTTATAAAGATATTAAAGACCATTTTACAAAAACCATAAACTATGCTTACCTATCTGCTAAAAGTTATTATATAAAAGGCAAAAAAGCACCATATTCAAAAATATTACTAAGCCCATTTTTTTCATTTTTTAAGTTTTACATTTTAAAAAAAGGGTTTTTAGACGGCTTTGCAGGGTTTATAGCAGCAAGTAGTGCTTCAATCTATGTATTTTTAAAGTATGCTTTTTTATGGGAAATGAATAAATTTAATAAGGAACGGAAATAATATATGGTAAACCATGGCATAAAAACAATCTCTGTGGGCAACCTTGTAATGGGCGGAGCTGGCAAAACTCCCCATACTTTACTAATAGCCGAAGAAATGATTAAAAAAGGTGAAAAAATTGCCATATTATCTTTAGGTTATAAAGGGAAAATAGGCTATGATATAAATGTAATAAGCGACGGTAAAGGCAGCCTTTATCATCATCCACCAATGGCAGCAGATGAACCATATATGATGGCAAAAAATTTCCCTGAAGCTGTGGTTATTACCGGTAAAAAAAGGGAGCAGTCATTATCTTTAGCAAGAGATAAATTTGGGGCAACTGTTGCCATATTAGATGACGGCTACCAGTACAAAAAACTAGCCCGTGATGTAAATATTTTACTGCTAGACCATAAACGGCCCATATCCACAGGCTTTCCTTTTCCTTTTGGGTATTTAAGGGAGTTTCCTTATGCTATTAACCGCTCTAATATTATAATATTTACAAGGGCAAAAAACGACCACATACCAGATAATGTGAAAGGGTTTATAAATAAGCAAAGCATATATTTTAGTAATACAGTTTTCCATAGAATATGTATAAGAAATGAGTTTGTGGAGCTTTCCTATATTAAGGGAACGAAAGTTTGTGCTTATTCTGGTATTGCTAGAAACGATGTATTTTATAATACTTTAATAGATGCAGGCCTTGATGTGGTATTTTTCACAGGGTTTGCAGACCATTCATTATTAGAAGAAAAAACCATAAACGGTATATTAACTCAAGGAAAAAATAAAGGTGCTTCCCTTTTTATTACCACAGAAAAAGATTTTGTAAAACTACCAAGCGAATATCAGCCCCTTTTTAGTTATATAAAGCTGGATATTGAGTTAAATGATAAAGAAGGGCTTTTTAAAGATATTGAAAAACTTACATCTTTATAAAAAAATATATTGATAAAAGCATTAATTTGTATTATATTCCATTTTTATAAATAAACATTATAATGTAAACAGAGTGTTTTACCAAAAGAAACAAGGTGATATTTTATGAATCCATTAGCAAAAAGCTTAAATGAGGAGCTTGCAAACCATAATCCCTATATTTTAGAGATGTTATCTAAAACAGGCAAAGAAATGTTTATGCCAAAGGGTATATTAAGCCAAAGTGCAGAAGCAAAAGAAAAAGCCCACAAGTTCAATGCAACTATCGGCATATCTACTGCAAAGGGCGAGCCAATGTATCTTGAAAGTATGTTTAAAAAGTTTCAAGGCATACACCCACGCAAACTTTTCACTTATGCTCCAGCTACTGGTTTACCAGAACTTAGGTCGTTATGGGCTGCAAAAATAAGGGAGGAAAACCCTTCTCTTGCAGGCAGGCAGATAAGCAACCCTGTTGTATGTAATGCTTTAACCAACGGCCTTGTAACAGCAGCAGAATTATTTTTAAATGTAGGCGAATATATAGTGCTGCCAGATAAATTTTGGGGTAATTACCGCCTTATGTTTAGCACACTTTTAGGTGGCGAAATAGCTACTTATGAAACATTTAATAAAAATAACGGCTATAATATAGAAGGCTTATTAGAAAAAGTTAAGGAATGCGGTGCAAAAACTAAAAAAGTTGTAGTTGTGCTTAATTTTCCAAATAACCCAACAGGTTATACATTAACTTCTGATGAGGCAGTGCAGTTAGCAGACGGCTTAACAGAAATAGCAGAAAGCGGTATTAATATTGTGGCAATTTCAGACGATGCTTATTTTGGTCTATTTTTTGATGATGTATTTAAAGAATCACTTTTTAGCCTGCTTTCAGGTAGAAGCCCAAGGCTTTTAGCTATTAAAATAGATGGTGTTACAAAAGAAAGTTTTGCATGGGGCTTTAGAGTTGGTTTTGTTACATATGGTGAAACCATAAAAGGCGATAACTCTGCCATATTTAAAGTATTAGAAACAAAAACAGCAGGTTATATAAGGGCATCAATTTCCAGTGCACCACACCCAAGCCAGTCTATTACAGTAGATGTATTAAAAGAGCCTTCCTTTAAAACAGAAAGGGCAGAATTAAATAGCATTATTGAAGAAAGATGTAAAAAAGTAAAAGAAATCTTTGATAAAGGCTTATATGATGATGAATTTATAGCATACCCATTTAATTAGATCGGAAGAGCGTCGTGTAGGG
>CAMEOC010000151.1 GCA_945929285.1 uncultured Mucispirillum sp. | reverse complement strand
CAAAATACTTTTTTATAGATAAAGAAAAGTTTGATAAGTTTGAAGTATTTTTTAACACCCATGGGGAGATTACTACTTTTGTAGGCAGGCTTATACCTGTTATAAGGCAGTATATTTCTTTTCCTGCTGGGCTTGTGCGTATGGATTTAAAAAAGTTTATATTCTACACTGGGTTAGGTGCTGTCATATGGTGCACAATACTTGCTTATGTTGGATATTTTGTTGGCGATAATATAGATATTATAAAAGAAAATATAAACCATATTATGCTTTTTATTTTTCCGGCATTAATTTTGCTTGTAATATTATATATATTAAGATATAAATTTAAAAAACGCAGGGACACAATCTCAGAGTAGGTGTATATTTATGAATAAGTTATTTTTTTTATTTTTATTAGTTTTTATAACTGGTACAGCTTATGCAGAAACTTATGAAGTAAAATCTGGAGATACTTTATATGGTATTTTATCAGATAGATTTACACCACAAGAAATGGCAGAGATAAATGCCCGTATTAAGCAGGATTATAAAGGCTTTGTTTTAAAACCTGGTATGAAACTTACTTTAGAAGAAAATAAAGTAACTTTAAATGCTGCTGTTGATAAAGATGTGATTATTGAAAAATTAGCGGACGGCACCACAAGTGTAAATGTAAATACATATGAACATGAGATGATGAATGTGGTAGTTCGTGGCACTATTATAAACAACCTATTTGATGCTATGGCAAAAGCTGGGGAAGATGCAGAGCTTGCTGCAAACTTAGCTAGTATATTTGAATGGGAAATAGACTTTTTTAAAGATTTACGCCCAGGGGATAGGTTTGTTGTATTAGTTGAGAAAAAGTTTATAAAAGATAAGTATGCAGGTTATGGTAAAATATTAGCAGCTGATTTTTATAACCAGGGCAAGCTTAAAAGAGCAGTTTATTATAATGACGGAGAAAAAAATAAAGGATATTACAATGAAAAAGGGGAAGGGTTAGAGCGTGGCTTTTTAAGAGTTCCCCTTAGCTATTCTCGTATATCTTCCCGTTATTCCACATCAAGATTACACCCAGTTTTAGGCTACCACAGGCCTCATCACGGTGTAGATTATGCTGCACCTACTGGCACACCTGTAAAAGCTACTGCCAGCGGTATTGTAAAAATAAAATCTCGCACAAAAGGTAATGGAAATTATATAGCACTTCGCCACCCAAATGGTTATGAAACATTTTATCTGCACTTACATGGATTTAACAGGGCCATAAAACAAGGCAGTTATGTAGAGCAGGGGCAGATTATAGGCTATGTGGGCTCAACTGGTTAGTCCACAGGTCCACACCTTGATTACCGTATACGAAAAAATGGCAGGTGGTTAAACCCATTAACATTTGTGGCAACCCCTAAAACTTTAAAAGATGAAGCAATACCTGCATTTTTAGAGCATGCTGCTGTATTTTTAGATAAATTAAATATGTCCCATATTGTTTATGCTCAATACAGCCCTGCATTATCTGTTTCACCTGTAAACAATTCTATGTTTATGGTTCAGTTTTAAGAAATTATATTAATAAAGATATATTAAAAGCCCGTTTTAAACGGGCTTTTTTTAAAAGGAATTTTTATGAAAGGTAATGAAAAAAATTTTTAGATATATTAATTGATAGTAAGAAAAGATTTCTTATTCCAGTTTATCAGAGAAATTATGAGTGGAAAAAAGAAAATTGCCGTCAATTAATTGGTGATTTAATTCGTGTAAAAAATAATAATTTTTAATAGCCATTTTTTTGGTAGTATAGTTACGGAATATATAAGTAGTGGAAAAAATACAGAATATTATATTATTGATGGTCAACAAAGATTAACTACTATATCTCTTTTATTACTTGCTATATATGCACTTATTGATGATAATAAAGTAAAATCAAACGATTCTAATTTAAAAGAAATGATTTTAAACGAATATCTAATAGATAGATATTCAAAGGAAGAAAAAGTTAAATTAAAACCTATTAAAGATGATTATAATGCATATATAGCGTTATTTGATAGAAAAGAGTTAATAGATAATACAAACATAACTATTAATTTTAATTTTTTTTATAATTATATATGTGATAATAATATTTCTGTAGATGAATTGTTTGAAAGTATTGAGAAGCTTGATGTAATATGGATAGAGCTAGGACCCGAAGATAAAGCACAATTAATATTTGAAAGTTTAAATTCAACTGGGCTTGATTTATCAGAAGGGGATAAAATACGAAATTTTATATTAATGGACTTAAAACCATCAGAACAAGAAATTTATTATAATAACTATTGGAATAAAATAGAAAATAATACTAAATATAAAGTAAGTGAATTTATAAGAGATTATTTAACAACTCAATTACACTCTATACCATCAATGAGTAAATTATATTTTATATTTAAAGATTATGTATATACAAATAATATTAAAATTGATATTTTATTAAAAGAATTATATGAATACTCTGTTTTATATAATAATTTATTGGAAGCAAATACAAAAATAAAATAATTAAACATTATTATCAAAAGGTTAAATCAATTAGATATTTCAGTAATTAGACCTTTTTTATTAGAAATACTTAAAATGTATAATAAAAATATGCTAGATAAAAAAAGTGTATTATCAATTTTTTCTATTACAGAAATGTATATTTAGAAGATTAATATGTGATTTACCTACCAATGCATTAAATAAATTTTATGCATCACTACATAGAGATATAGTTAAATATGATAACTCTATCAATAGATATTTAGAGAAATATATATATACCTTACTATCAAAAAAAGATAGATTATCTTTTCCATTAGATAAAGAATTTATAAAAGAACTTTCAGAAAAAAATATTTATTCATTAAATAAAAAGAATAAAGTATATATTTTTGAGAGATTTGAAAATGGTAATACTAAAGAAGATAAAGATATATATAGTCATTGTGAAGATAGAGCTTATACTATAGAGCATATTATGCCAAAAAAACTATCTAAAATTTGGAAACAAGAGTTAGGAAGTAATTATGAAAAAATTCATAATAAATGGCTTAATAGGTTAGCAAATTTAACATTAACTGCTTATAATTCAAACTACAGTAATCGTCCTTTTAGTGAAAAGAAAAATATTGAAGATGGATATAAAAATAGTGGAATAAAGCTTAATCAATACATTGCAAAATTTGATAAATGGACATTAGATGAACTTAAGGAACGAGATAAATATTTATGTAATCAAGCCTTAACTTTATGGGAACAACCAGTAACCGCTTATAAACCACCTAAAGTAGAAGATACTATTATAAGTCTATCTTATAATAGTAATTTTTTTATTGATAAAGAAATTACTGCATTTATATATAAAGGTACTGAACAGCAAGTTTCAAGTTGGGTTGAGATGTTTGAGGCAATATTGAATAGTTTAGTTAATTTTGATGAAAAAATTTTTTATGATATAGCAAATAAAGAAGATGATGAATATGGCTTAAAAGTATATATTACACAGGATAGTAGTAAATTAAGAGAATTTATTAGTATTAATAATAATTTATTTATTGAAAAAAATACTAGTACCCATATAAATATTAATATTATAAAAAAATTATTTGATATATTTAATATATCATATCAAGATTTAGATTTTATTATTAAATAGAAAAATATTCTATCTTTTATCTTGATACCATTCTGGTGTAATACCCAGTCTTCTTATTTTATAGTGTATTACCCTTGGGGATAAGTCTAAATCTCTTGCTGCTGCAGACATATTGCCGTGGTTTCTTTTTAGGGATTCTACTATTAATTCCCTTTCATAAGAATCTACCAAAGTATTAAAAGAAGCTGCACCGTCTGGTAAAAGTGAAGAATTGGAAGTTTTACCAGTCTGTAAAGATGCTGGCAGGTTGTAGCCGTGTATGCAGTCATCTGTTGCTGTAATAACAGCTCTTTCTATACAGTTTTCAAGTTCCCGCACATTACCTGGCCAGTGGTAGCTCATAAGCATATTTATGGCAGGGGTGGAAAGCCTTTTTATATTCTTTTTATATTTTAAGTTATGTTTTTCAATAAAATATTCTGCTAAAAGTATAATATCGCTTCTTCTGGCGTTTAAATCTGGCATTGTAATTG
>CAMEOC010000150.1 GCA_945929285.1 uncultured Mucispirillum sp. | reverse complement strand
AACGCATAATCTTCACAGTGGAAGAAATAATTAAAAAGCATGCTCAAAAGCTTTTCAAAGGTTACAGCTTAAAAACTGTAAATGTTTTTAGGGTAACAAGAAATGCAGATATAGAAATGCGTTCAGAAGAAATAGCTGATATGATATTATCTATGAAAGATTTTCTTTCAAGGCGGGTAAAAGGTGCTGTTACAAGGGTAGAAATAGAGCACAACACCCCAAGCTATATTGTGGAATTTTTACAAAAAATGGTTAATTTTAAAGATATGGAAACCCAGTATGTAGATGGTGTAATAGATTTAACATTTTTATCAAACTTATCATCATTAATACCTGCTGCCCAGTTTTCAAAACATAACCAGTTTATAATACCTTATAACTTTGAAAGTGAAGATATATTTAATAAAATAAAAGAGCAGGATATATTATTTTTCCGCCCATATTACTCTTTTTCTGCCGTTTCAAAACTTATTGCAACAGCAGCAGAAGATAAAGATGTGCTTGCCATAAAGATGACTTTATATAGAACAAATAGAGATTCTTCCATACTAGCATCTTTAGTAAAGGCAGCTAAAAGCGGCAAGCAGGTAAGTGTGGTGGTGGAGCTAAAGGCCAGGTTTGATGAGGAACGAAATATAGACTGGGCAAAAAATTTAGAAGATGCAGGCTGTATTGTAACATATGGTATAGCAGGGCTTAAAATACATGCCAAATGCCTTTTGATTGTCCGCAGGGAAAAAGACGGTATAAAAAGATATACCCATATTGCAACAGGCAACTATAATGAAAATACAGCAGCACTTTATACTGATGTGGATTTGATAACTTCCAATGATAAAATAGGCAGAGATGCAGCACAGCTTTTTAATTACCTCATGGCTTATACCGATGAAAAATCATGGCAGGCTTTAAGTGTAGCGCCTTTTAATTTAAGGGAAAATATATATGCTTTATTTGATAATGAAATAAAAATGGCAAAAACCAGCAGGCAGGCTCGCATTATTATGAAGATGAATTCTTTAATTGATAAAGATGTTATAAATAAAATGTATGAAGCTTCTAATGCTGGAGTTCGCATAGATTTAATTGTGCGGGGTATATGTGGCTTAAAGGCAGGCTTCAAGGGCTTTAGTGAAAATATTAGAGTTAGAAGTATTATTGGCAGGTTTTTAGAGCATGCTAGAATATTTTATTTTGAAAACGGTGGAAACCCCAGGTATTTTATAGCTTCTGCTGATATGATGCCAAGAAACCTAAACAGGCGTGTAGAGCTTATGACAGAAATATATGATAAATCATTACAGCTATCACTGCATAAGTTTTTAGATGTAACATTAAAAGATAATATGAAAGCCTGGGTATTAAAAGGCGATACTTTTGAAAAAATAGTATGTGGCTTAAATGATGAGGCAGTAAATTCTCAGGAATATTTTATGGAAAACAGGCTAATCTAAAATATATACAGGACTTTTTTTCAAGTTTTTAGAAACATACTTTAAAAAAGCCCATGAAATAATAAGGGATGATAGTGCAGTAAAGGCTGTAACACTTTCTTTTTGAAAAAGTATATCAGCAACAGCAGCAAACACTATCATTAAAACAATAGGTAAACCGTATAAAAGCAGTGCCAGTTTTACAGCATACCTTTCGTCTATTATAATATTAATAGTTGAGCCAGGAGTGTATGATTTATTTGTATAAATAGAAAAAGACTTCTTTTTTTGAGCAAGCAGGCAGGAATTTTTGCAGTTTGAGCATTCCAAAGCCTGCTCCACCACCACTTTCCCTTTATGGCTTTCTAAAACAGTAACAGGTATAGCTTTATTATGGCATATATTACTGCTTAACATTAATCATAGCTGCCATATTTTCACTTAAGGCAATCCTGCTGCCACCAAGGGCGTAAATTTTAAAGGGCGTATTTTGAAGTATTTTAATTTTTGCCCCTGGGTAAAACCCTAAAGATGAAAAATGACTAATTTCTGCGGAATTGCCACATTTTAAAGATGAAATAGTATACGTATTATCAACAACAGCATCACTTAATTTCATAACCTTAACCCATCTCTCTCTACTAAAGTAATATATTACACATGATAATGAATATCATTTAAAATTTTTAACATAAATATAAAAAAAAGTCAATAAATTTAGTAGATAATAGCCAAGAATTTTAGGGGGGGAGTAAGCTCCCTCAGTATATTAAAAATTAACCAACTGCCGGTAGAAATGAAAATATTTTTGTAAACAAGATAGTTAGAGCTGTCATACTGTCTGTAACAAGAAGCAGGCCTATTATAATAAGCAGTGCCCCTGCAACTCTTTCCACCCATATAATAACATTACCTGCTTTTTTAATGGCAGCCATTACTTCATTTACTGCTAAAGCTGAAACTAAAAAAGGAATCCAAAGCCCTAAAGAATATATAAGTAAAAGCACCATACCTTTAGAGATAGATGATTCTTGAGAAGCCACAGCTAAAATAGAAGCTAAAATAGGGCCAATACATGGTGTCCACCCCAGCACAAAAACAAAGCCTAATATAAAAGCATTAATATAAAAAGGAAATGCTTTTTTACTGTAATTTATGCGGGCAGTTTTCATTAAAAACTTAATTTTAAAAACCCCCAGCATATGAAGCCCAAAAATAATAACAACAATGCCGCCTATTTGAGCTAAAAGCCTTTGGTACTCCCTAAAAAATGAGCCAATAGATGTGGCAGAAGCTCCAAGAGCCACAAAAACAATAGTAAAGCCCAGCCCAAAAAATACAGCACCTAAAAATGCCTTAACCCTTGGTGATATTTTAGACTGGTTTTCACCTGTTTTTAAATTTTCAATACTTTCACCAGACATAAAAGATAAATATCCCGGAATAAGTGGAAAAATACAAGGTGATAAAAATGTTAAAAGCCCGCCAAGAAAAGCAATAAAAATAGAAGGTGTTTCAGGTGTAAACATAATGCCTCCTTAATATATATAAAATTGTATAGAAATTTTAAATTTTCCTTATAATACAATAAGAAAATGTAGATATTGTGTAGGATAAATTATTTTAAAATTTACAATATTTTTTTTTGGTATAAATTTAAATCATAGAGAAAAAGGGGTAGATATGAACAGTAGGAAAAAACTTATAGCTGTGGCAGTTATAGTAGCAGGTGCTTTATCATATTTGCTTATTACTGGTCTTGTTTCCTACTCTATGCAGAATGTGGCAGTATCTTCTGTTATATCAAACCCTCAGGAATATAAAAATAAAGGTTTGCAGGTTAGCGGCACTGTGGTAAACGGTTCTATTAATAAAACCGAAGAAAACCTTACCTTTAATGTAAAGGGCAGTAAAGATGGTGCCATTATGCAGGTAACATATAAAGGTATTGTGCCAGATGCTTTTATGGAAGATGCTTCTGTTATATTAGAAGGTATGTATGATATGGAGCATAAAAATTTTGTAGCCAGCAAGCTTATGGCAAAATGCCCTTCCCGTTACGAAGGTATGGATGTGGAAGAACATAATAAAGCAATGGCGGATAAAAACGCAAGTATATAGATAACTCTTCAAAAAAGATATTAGCTGTTATAGGGCTCGGGTAACTCCCGAGCCTTATTTAATTGGGGAAAAGAGATTTAACAAAATACGGCATCGTGTTAATTTTTATTGCTGTATTTATGAGATAGAGAGTATTAGGCGGCTTATTTTGGAAAATAATAGCTTACAGGAAACACCACTTATATCGTTAGAAAAGGCAGTGAAAACATACGGCCATTTATATGCTTTAAAAAATATAGATTTAAGCATATATAAGGGCAGTTCACTGGTTATATTTGGTCCTAACGGGGCAGGTAAATCTACATTATTAAAAATACTTTCCATGCAAAGCAGGCTTTCTAGTGGCTCTCTTTTATATAACAACATTCCTTATAAAAAATTATCAGATGATTTCAGGCAAAATTTTGGCATTATTTCCCACCAGTCATTTTTATATGGGGGCTTAACAGCTTTTGAAAACCTTAAATTTTACGCCAGCCTTTACGGCATAGAAGATTCAGAAGAAAAAGCAGCATCTTTATTAAAAAGGCTAGATATTTATAAAAGAAAAGATGATTTAGTGCGCAGTTTTTCCCGTGGTATGCTGCAAAAAATATCTATTG
>CAMEOC010000149.1 GCA_945929285.1 uncultured Mucispirillum sp. | reverse complement strand
TAGAACTTTATCTTTATGGAGGAATAATGGATAAAAAAATATTAGAAAAACTTACTACAAATAGATTAATCGGTACCGGAGTTGGTGCTGTTGTTACAGCCATTATACAAAGCTCATCTGCAACAACCGTTATGGTGGTGGGCTTTGTAAATGCAGGGCTTATGACCCTAACCCAGGCACTTTCTGTTATACTTGGGGCAAATATAGGCACAACTATTACAGGGCAGATTATTTCTTTTAAAATATCAGGTATAGCCCTACCCTGCATTGGTATAGGTGCTGTTTTATACATTTTCTTTAGAAAGCCAGCTTTACAATATTTAGGGCAGATAGTTATGGGTTTTGGTCTTTTATTTTTAGGTATGGATACAATGACAGAAGCTTTCAAACCGCTGGCAAAATCTGAAGAATTCAAATCTATATTTGTATATTTTTCCCATAACCCAGTAGTAGCTGTTTTAGCAGGTGCTGTTACTACCCTTGTGGTGCAAAGTTCTTCTGCCACAATGGGTATAACCATAGCTCTTGCCACAGCAGGTATTATAGATTTTCCTGCAGCTGCTGCTTTAGTGCTGGGGGAAAATATAGGCACTACAATTACAGCAAACTTAGCAGCATTAAATGCCAGCCGTCCTGCAAAACAGGCAGCATTTGGTCATTTTCTATTTAACTTAATTGGTGTTTCATATATGCTTATTTTCCTTGTGCCATTTATGAATTTTATAAACTTTATTACACCAGGAGATGTGGCAGAAACAATTAAGCAGGGGACAGAAACAATTTACCCAAATATAGGCAGGCACATTGCAAACCTGCACACTATGTTTAATATAATAAACACTCTTATTTTTCTACCGTTTTTACCATTACTTGCAAAATTATGCGAAAAAATTATTAAAGAGAAAAAAGAAGAAACAAAAGAAACAAAACTTGTGCATCTTTCTGATGAAATGTTATCCACTCCAGAAATTGCTGTGGGGCTTACTCAAAAAGAAGCAGGCAGAATGTTTATTTCATCCATAAACCTTTTTGAATATGCTAAAAAGGCAGTTTTAGAAAACGATAAGAAATCATTTAGTGAAGGTAAAGCTTTATCTAATACCATAGATATTTTTAATGATGAAATACATATGTTTTTAACGAAACTTTCATCTAAATCGCTTTCTGCAAAATCATTAAAAAATATTCACAGCATAAGCTCTGCTGTGGAAGAAATAAACCAGATAGGCGATAGAAGCTTAAAGCTTATTAAAACAAAAAATAAAATGAATGATAAAAACATCACTTTTACAGATGATGCTACTGAAGAATTAAATAATGTTAAAAACTTATACTTTGCTCAAGATAAAGAAAAAGCAATGCAAAACTTTGCAGAAAACGAAGAAAAGATTGATAAACTTAGAAAAATGTATAAGAAAAACCACTTAAAAAGGCTTGATGAAGGAAGATGCAGCCTGCCTGCTGGCCTTGCTTTTGTGGATTTATTAAATACTTTAGAAAAAATTGCCGATAATATATACGCAATAGCTCAAATTATAACTGATGAAAATTTTTAGTATATGGATAGTAGATGGCTTCTCTTAAACGAATAGGTGTTTGGGATATACAGCTTGGTATGGTTATTGTAAAGTGTGATAAAGCCGGTGTTCCTTTTAATGAATACGGCAGACCACTTACAAATTTAGGTTATATTCACAGCCTCCATGATTATGGAGTGGAATATGTTTATATTTGGAGTGAAAAGGATAACCCTCAGGAAGAAAAAAAACCTGAAGAAAAAGCTGTTCCTAAAGAAACAGAATTTAAAGTAAATAAAGATGATGATGTAAATGCAATACTGCTTTCAGCTGCTTCTGAACTTGTTAGTATGTTAAAGGAAAACTTTACAGAATCTATGGCAGGGCTTAAAATGGGTAAAGCTATTGATGCCCCTGCTGTTATTAATGTGGTATCAGATATTATATTTATGTCTAATGATAATCCGGAAGTTTTTACTAAAATTGCTTTAAATGAAGGTATGAGTAAAGATGAATATACCCATGGATTAAATGTATGTATTAATGCTGTATCATTAGGGCAGGCTGTTGGTATTAAAGGAAAAGAGCTTCATGATTTAGGCCTTGCAGGGCTTTTACATGATATAGGTAAAGTGCGTATTCCTGAGCAGATATTAAATAAAAAAACAAGCCTTTCAGACTATGAAATGGCAGCTTTAAAACGCCACCCGGAATATGCAGGACAGGTATTACAAAGATATAGTGATATTAATGAAGATGTGCTAAATATAATTTACCAGCACCATGAATGCTGCGATGGCACAGGCTATCCTTCTGGTATAAACTCCCAGTATATGCTTAAAGCTTCAAAAGTATTGTCTATTGCAGAAGCTTATAATACAATGTTAATGTATAGCCCAGAATACCCTCGTGCTTTTAATAATACTGATGCTATTAAGAAAATATATGCAGAAGCTGGCAAAAAATACCAGGCAGATATAGTTAAAACTTTCGTATCTATTATGGGAGTTTACCCTGTGGGGACAGCTGTAAGCCTAAGTAACAGCTCTATTGGTATTGTGTGCGAAACAAATAAAATGGACCAGGCACACCCAAAAATATTAATGATGAATAAAGATAATCCTTCATTTATTGAACTTGTAAACTTAAAAACTCACCCTAATATTAAAATAGTGAAAGAATTAAATAATGCAGAATTAAATATAAACCCTTTTGAAATATTTAACAGCTTCTTAAAAAGCAGAATATCAAAACAAGTGGAAAAATAAGTTTTAAAACCTAAAGCCTGTTTCTAAAAATATATTTGAGCCTATAAAAAATATATCCTGGTTTGGGTATATTACATCTGCCTGCACTTTTCCTATGGCTGGAGAGTATATAAAATCTGCTCCCATGCCAAAATATGCATGCTTATAGTTGTATCTTAAACCCAGTGATAATGAAGTTTGAAAGCCAAAAATATCATGAAATTTCATTGTGCCGTTATTGTAATTGCCACTGCCCCATAAAGCACCTAAACCAAGTGAAGCCCACGGCACAAAACCATTATTGTTTCTTAATGTTTCCCGCTGTAAAATAACAAGTGCTTTAAAATCTCCTGATAAGGTATGGTTTATGTTTTCTCTATAGCTTGTAAAACCACCCTGCAGGCCAAGGGCAAAATCTTTATGTATATTATATTTTATATTTAAGGCTGCACCACCGCCATTACCTATTAAATCACTATCTAGGGAAAAACCAATATAGCCATAACCTGCTGCACCTATTGAAAAGGTGGATATTTTATCACTTTTTGTATCTGTATTTCCATAGGCATTAATACTTATTATTATGCTAAAAAAATTGTATATAAAATTATATGCTTCATCTATCACCTTTTTATTATATTATCAAAATAATAAAGTATAGACAATAAAAAAACCTGCTTATAAAACATAAACAGGCTGTATGTATTTTTTAAATTAAAAACGAAAACCAATTTCACCAAATATATTAAAGCCTGATGGGTTCATTGTTACAGGCTGTCTGTATTCTCTGTATGGGTACATGTAGTTTTTATAAACTAAATCACCAGCTAATGATGCAAACATATATTCAGCCCCAAAGCCTATATATGCCATTTTGAAGTTATATCTTAAACCTGCCATTAAGGAAAGATTAAAACCTACCATATCTTCTGCTGTTGATACATCATAAGCACCTGCTCCAGCCATTACACCTAAGCCTAAACCGCCCCATGGCACTATACCGCTTTCATATTTGCCTGTTTCCCTTTGTAATATAAATAATATACGAGAATCACTTAATAATGTTAAATTATTCATATTTGCATAGTTTGATTTTGCTCCTGTTAAACTTGTAGAAAACCCTATGGCAAAATATCTGTTAATATTAATTATAGCCTTAAGACCACCGCCACCACCAGTGCCTATTAAATCTTTATCTACTTCCATAGGAATATAGCCATACCCCATGAAGCCAAAAGTAACAAGTGCAGGTTTTGAGCTCATATTTGATTTATTTACTTCTACATCACTTCTGTGTTGAGCAAAAGTAAATGAAAAACTAAACAATAAAATTAAAATAGATAAAATAAAACGCATATATTCCCCCTTTTTTTAAAGAGTATATGCACTTTACA
>CAMEOC010000148.1 GCA_945929285.1 uncultured Mucispirillum sp. | reverse complement strand
AGTATTGCAATATTCTAATAAATATACAAAACCACTAGTTGTCTATCTTGAGCGAACAGCGAAAGATCTTATAATATGAAAGTTAGAAAAGTTATAAAAGCTTGAAATAGTGCATACAGCCTTAAGGATGGAATAAAAAATAAAAGTTTAACTAGAGCCTTTAGGACAAAGGCTCTTTAGTAAGCAAGGGAGCATTCACTGCGACCGTAGCGGTTATTTAAAAAATCTATGGACAGATTTTTTAATAAAGTTTGAAAAGATACTTCGCCTAAAGGCTCAGTATGACATTAGAGAGTGGGAAATATTGCTTAAAATTTTTTCTACTGCATAGTATTGCAATATTCTAATAAATATACAAAACCACTAGTTGTCTATCTTGAGCGATTAGCGAAAGATCTTTAAATATTATAGTTACATAAGTTATAAAAGTTTAAAATAGTACATTATAAACTTTCAGACTAAGCTTACCCTTTCTGCTCTATTTCTTCATTTTTTAAGGCTTCCAGTTTATTCATGGAAGATTCTAGTTTATTATTTCTTGTAGTTCTTAAAATATCATATTCTGTGGAAACTTTGCCTATTAAGTCCCCTAGTTTTGAAAAGCCTGCAGAATATTTTACCCATTCTTTTCTAAAAAGCCCCATAGCATCCATTAATTCTTTTGCTCTTGTTTCCATAACGAAATTTTCAGCTGCCTGCCTTATTACTGCCAGCACTGATATAGTTGTAACAGGGGAGCATATCATTATACCCTGCTTTGAAGCATCATCTAAAAGCTGTGGTTCATTATCAAATATAAAAGAGTATATTTTTTCGTTTGGTATAAACATAATAGCACAGTTTACAGTTCCATTTTCCGTATCAATATATTCTCTTGTGGATATGGCTTTTATATGGTTTTTCACATCTTTTATAAATTCTTTTTTATAAAAGGCTTTATCCTGCTCTACAGATTCTAAATATCTTCTATAATTATCATAAGGAAATTTTACATCCATATTTAGCACTGTGCCATTAGGCATTAAAAATGTAAAATCTGGCCTGTTACCTGTTCCTTCTACTTTTTTCTGGCGGACATAGTTTATGCCTTCTTTTAGCCCTGCATAATTAAGCACATCATCTGCCATACGCTCTGCCCACTGGCCTCTGCCCTGTTTTGATGAAAGGGTTTCTTTTAAACCGTTTGTAACACTAAAAAGCTCGCTGGTTTTTGCTCTGCTGTCGTTAATTATGCTTTTTAATTCGCCCATTTGCATATTTCTTGAAGTTTCCATGGTATTAATAAGCCCTGTTAACTTTAAAAGCTCGCTGTTTAATGTTTCTATTCGCTTTTCAATAACTTCTTTTTGCCCGCTTAATTCTTTTGAAGATATTTCCCTTTCGCTTTTAAGTCTGCCAGAAAGCATATCTGTAGTTTTACTAAGAGCATCAAGGGAGATTTCTGCAAAATTGCTTTTCATCATCTGGGTTGCTTCATCCATTGCTGCATTAAATTTATCTTCATGGCGTTTTGCCATAAGTTTGTATATTAGTAATACTAAAACTGCACCAAAAATAACCCCTAGTATAAATGTGATTATAAAAAATAATTGTTCTGTCATAATTTATTTTACCTTCCTGCCCTTGCCACCTGCTCTAAAGTAACAGATAATATAGTAGATACGCCGTATTCCTGCATGGCAACACCATATATAGAATCTGCAATACTCATAGTGTTGTGGTTATGGGTGATTAATATAAACTGGGTTTTATCAGACAATGCTTTTACCATTCCCACATACCTTTCCACATTGGCATCATCTAGTGGAGCATCTACTTCATCTAAAAAGCAAAATGGTGTTGGCTTTTGTAAAAATAGTGCAAAAAGCAGTGTCATGGCTGTAAGAGCTTTTTCTCCACCTGATAAAAGCCCCATATGCTGCAACTTTTTGCCAGGTGGCTGAATATATATTTCCACACCGCTTGTAAGCATATTATCTGGCTCTGTAAGCTTAAGCTCTGCTTCGCCGTTGCCAAATAATATATGGAATACTTCCACAAATTTATCTTTTACTGAGTTAAATGTTTCTTCAAACATTCTAACAGTGGCTTCATCTGTTTCTGAAATAAATGAGTTTATATCATCTATTGAGCCTTCTAAATCGCTTCTTTGGTCTGTTAAAAATTTATAGCGTTCTTCTGCTTCTTTATAGTCATTTATTGCATTTAAGTTAATAGGGCCCAGCTCGTCAAGCCTGCCTTCAATTTTATTCATTTCTTCTTTTATTCGCCGCGGCTCTCTCTGCTTATCTGCATAGCTTAAATAATCCTGGGATATATCAATACCGTATTTATCCATATATGCTGCTGCACTGGCTTCTAATACGGAAGTTACCCCTGCTAAATCAAGCTCATATTTTCTAACTTCATCATCTAGTGCTTTAATATTATCATTAACATGCTCTGCCCCTTTACGCATTTCTTCTAATTTTTCCCGCATTTCTTCCAGCTTATTATATAGGGTTTTCACTTCTTCTTCGCAAGTTAATGCTTCTTTTTCCACTTCTATTAATTTTTCTTTTAATTCTTTTAAATCATTATTCCAGTTAATAGCATCCACATTTAAAAGCTGTTCCAGCCTGTTTTCCAGGTTTTTTAAATTTTTGCTTATGCTTTCTTTGGAAGCTCTTTTACTTTCCATATCTTTTTTTAAAAACTGCACTTTTTCTTCTTTTTGTGCAAACTGTATTTTTATTTCTGTATGTTCTGATTTTTTATCTTCCAAATTATCTTTTATTAATTCCAGTTTTTCTTCTAAATTCTGCCTTTCTTCTTCTATTTCCTCTTGTTTATTACTAATATTATTTATTTCCTGCCTTAAAGTTTTCACTTTTTCATTATTTTCTTCAATATTTTTAGCAGCAACTTCTATTTCTTTATCAATAACTTCTTTTCGTTTTAAAAGCCTTTCTTCTTCCTGCATAACACTTTTAAATTCTGTTTCTTTTTTCAGAAAATTATCTTTAGAAGTATTATACATTTCCTGCATTTCTTCCTGGCTTTGCTTTCCTTTTTCCAGGTTATTTTTAATATAGCCCATTATTTTTTCTATTTCAAAAACTTCAAGTCCTGCTTTATCTTTTTTAGTTTCTGTTTCTAAAATATGTTCTTTTAATGTAACTATTTGGTAGCCTTTATCTTCCTGACCTGCTTTTTTATATATATTTCTGCTGTAAAATATATTCTCATATACTTCATCCACCTGGGTGTGAATAAGCAGATTACGTATTTTTTCCACATCTGAGCTAAAGGCAAAGGAAACAGATGATTTTAATGCAGCAATTTTTTCAAATACTTCATCTTTTTCATTTTCATCAAATATTATAACATCACCTATGCCTATTAAAAGCTTATGTTCTAAATCTGCAATATAATCAATTAAAAGCCCTTTAATATAAGGCTTTAATACCATGGTTTCTTCGTTAAATGATGAAGCAGCTTCAAGCTGTTTTTGAAAAAATTCAATACTATTTTCACAGCTTTTTATTTCTGCCTGCAGCCCTATTAATTTATCCTGCTCTTTACTATACTGTTCTTGATATTCTGCTGTTTTTGCTTTTGCAGCATTTAAGTTTTCTTCATCGCGAACCATATTATACTGCAGGCTTTCAAGGTTAGCTTGAAATGATTCTTTTTTACTGATTATTTCCTGTATAGATTTTTCAATATTTGCCTGCTCATATTCCAGCCGTTTTTTATCCTGCAGAGCATGTTCATGGGCAGATTCTATTCTTATAAGTTCGTTTCGCTTATTTGTGATAATGCCAGTATATTCAATATATTTATCATCTTTTTCTTGAAATTCATCTTCTGCTGTTTCTTTTTGGTTTACAAGCTCATCTATTATATCATTTAATTCTTCTAACTTTTCTTCCACAAATTCTAAAGCATCTCTTGCAGTATCTAATTCATCTGATAAAGTTTCTATCTCATCTGTAATATTTTCAAGCCTTTCTTTTTCCTGGGTTATATTTTGCATTAAATCTGCCTTAATATCATCACTTGATAATATTTTAGTTTCCAATGCTTTAATATCCCCTTCCACCTGAGCTTTTTCAGTGGCTTTTAAAAGCCTTTTTTCCTGCAGTGCTTCATAAGTTTCCTGGTTATTTTTATATTCTGTATTAGCAG
>CAMEOC010000147.1 GCA_945929285.1 uncultured Mucispirillum sp. | reverse complement strand
CTAGACTGCTTACTTTTCCATTTTAAACGTGAAAATCACTGCCTCCAGAAATTAAAAGCCCTGTTTTTTTAGCAATATCCACATATATATTTTTTTTATCTTCTGGGTTGTGGCTGGAAAAGGCTTCTATGCCGTCTAAACCAATATTTTTATATTGCTGCATTAATGATAACAGCTCATCATCTGATAACTTTAAAGTATATGGGTGAGCAACAAAGGAAAGCCCACCTGCATTTTTTATTACATTTATAGCCCTTTCCACAGAAACCTGCTGTTTTTTAAAGGCAAGTGGTGCTCCATTTTGCAGGTATTTATCAAAAGCATCTTGAATAGAAGTTACCACATTATTTTTTAAAAGATATTTTGCCACATGGGGTCTTCCCAGTTGAGAGTTTGGGTTGCTTATTAAATCACTTATTTTTACATTTTTTTTAACTAATTTAGAAAGCCCTGCCAACATTTTTTCATTACGCTTTATTCTATAATACTTAACTTCTGCTTCCATATCTTTTAAGTCTTTATTATTTATATCAATAAAAAGCCCTACAATATGAAGCTCCCCTTTTGGTATTTCCACACTTATTTCAATACCAGGTATTTTCTTTATACTGCTTTTTGTATTTATAAATTCATGTATTCCATCAGTTGTATCATGGTCTGTTAAAGCAAAATGAGTTATATTTAATTTTTCAGCCTTTTTTACAAGCTCACAAGGGGCATAGCTGCCGTCAGATGCTGTAGAATGGCAATGTAAATCTATCATATATTTATCCTAATTTAATCCTTTATTTATTTTATATATCTATACCATTTAGAAGAAAAAATAAAGATAAATTTATATTGCAGTAGTAATACTATTTTTCTCCTGTAATCATATTTTTACTATATGATTTATAGTAAAGAGTTATATTTTTAAAACCACTGCATTCCATAGCATATTTTATATCATCATAGCTATATTCCTTCATATTTTTAATTACTTTTTCCCAAAAAACATTTTTCTTTTTTAATGCTTTCAAAAATAAATATATTTTACTATTAGGTTTCATTATTCTATATATTTCTCTAAATGCACTTTGTAAATCTCCCCAAAAATATACAGATTCAAAAGATATAACTATATCAAAATAATCATTTTTATAGAGAGTGTGAATAACACTGCTTTTATGTAAAAATACTTGTTTATTAAGTTTTTCTTTATTTAAAATACTACTGTTTTCAATACATTTTTCTGAAATATCAATACCATATATATTACAACTGCTGTATTTTTCACTTATTATTTTAATGGCAGAACCACCACCGCAGCCTATATCTAATATATTATACTTATCCTTATATATCTAATTGCGATATACCCCATAAGTGAAGATTTCTATGGACTTTATTCATCATTTTAATAAATAAACTGCCTAATTTACCTTTAGGGTTTCCAAAATTTTCTAAAATATACATATTATCACCAAGTTATTAAACAGAACAGAGCTGTTTAAAACAGCTCTGTATTTATTGTTTGTTATGGTCTGCCATCCATTGAAAATTCATAGTTTGGATTTATAGCTTTGCCTACACCATTCATAAAGCTTATTAAATAAGTCATAGCTTCACCTGATGGCATTCCACCTGATGATTTTCCACAAGTTAATATAGGCATTACTGTAAAAGTAGTTGTATCTTTATTATATACAGCTAAATTATTAGCTGTTTGACTATCTACATCTTTACAGTGGTCATAAACTGCTTATGCTATTTTATTAACAGTTGCTTCATCTGTTGGAAGTGCTGTTATTTTTAGCTTAACAAAATATCCTGTTAAGCTGGAATATAAATAAGCAAGATTTGTGGTGCCACTAGATTCTACTTTTTGGTTTGCTTTTTCAAATAATGCAGTATGAGATGCTACAAGCATAGCAATAGCTTTTTGATTAGCTTGATATAATTTACCAGTTTTTAATATTTGTTTACCAGTTTCTCCACCCATAAAACCACCAAGAACTGCAGACATAAAAGTTTTTGAATCAGTATCTAAAGTAGCATATTTTACTAATGCTTGAGCATTAGGCTCTGTTGTAGCTTTTATTAAACTTTCTGCCATATATTTAGCAAAAGAAGAAGCTACCACTGTTTCATTTATTTCCCCAATACCTGCTTGGGCTGGCATTCCCCCTCTGCCAGTTATATTTTGAAGCAGACTTTTAATATTTGTAATAGAATTAGTAGAAAATTCTCCACTATTATCTGTTACATATTTTTTATATTCATTGGCAAATGCTTCATCTTATTTTGCCAGCTGTTCTGGTGATGTTTGCCCACCACTTGTTGTGCCATTATCTGTAGTTGTTTCTTCAGCACAACCTGCCATTAAAAACACCATAAATGTTAATAATAAGAATTTTTTCATTTGTTACCTCTTTAAATTATATTTATGATATTGAAAATCTTTATCATATATCTCTCAAAAAAATTTGAATATTATTTTAAGTAAAAATCCACAGGAACTGTTACTTTTAAATATTCATTGTAAGTGCTGTTATTTACAGCATTTAAACCTACTATTTTTTCTGCTGCCTTTAATGCAGCATTATCAAGCACAGTATAACCAGAACTTTTAGTTACTTCTGCACTTTTTACAACCCCATTTTTTTCTATTGAAAATGTAATATCTGTTATACCTTCAGCATTTAATCTTCTTGCCTGCTTTGGGTATTTTTTATATCGTTCCATCATATATACAATATTTGCAGCAGCTTCATTTTTCATATCCTGCATTTTACTTATTTGGCTGCCAGCAACTATATTTTGTAAAACTTTTTCCACTTTTACACTTTCATTTTGAGGTTTTATTACTTCCTTTTTCTCTACCTGCTTTAAAGGTTTTATTTTCTTTATTTCCTGTTTTTTCACCTCCTGCTTTTTTTTCTTCCTTATAACCATTATAGATTATAAATTCGCTGTAATCTGCCAAAAGCCTCCTTTTATTATTATTTTCTATTTCTAAATATTTAGTAGTTTCCACACTCTCCAGCAAAAACTCTGCTTTTGCTACTTCTATTACTTCTTTATATATAAATTTCATATTTAAAAGTATTAAAATTATAAACATAAACAAAAGCATAAAAAATAATATTTTCTGGCTTATTATATAATCTTTTTCCCTTTCAAAATAACTATATATTGGGTATGCTTTCTTTGTTTTTACATTCATAACTTATTGTTCCAAAACATCTGTACTTATTATAAATTTTCCATTTCTTTCTTTTTTTGCAATATCTACAATATTTACAAAAGATTGAAATGGGGCAGATTTATCAATATATAGATTTAACATTTTATCTTGATTTTTATCTAATATACCTTTTAACTCACTTTCTTGTATTAAAGTGTTATTAAAATATATACTGCCATCTTTAGTAACAGATATTAAAAGCTCTTTTGTTTGGCTTTCTTTACTTTCTGCCATTTTAGATGTGGGAAGCAGCACATCCAGCACAGGTTTTGAAAATGTAGTAGTCATTATAAAAAATATTAAAAGCATAAATACCACATCTATTAATGGTGTTAAATCAATATTAATTTCTTCATCCATATCAAATTTCATTTTTTCACCTAATATTATATAGTATTTTGCTTTTTACAAATATCTAATGCCCTATAACTATGTTCTATGGCTTCAAAATTAAATGCTCTAAATTTAAGCATTAAATAGTAGTAAATAATAAGCACAGGTATGGCAACAGTTAAGCCCATAACGGTTGTAAGCATTGCTTCCCATATACCACCTGCAAGAGAGGCAGCATCTGGGCTTTGTTCCACTGCTATTACCTGGAATATACCAACCATACCTAAAACTGTACCTAATAACCCTAAAAGTGGGGAAATAACAGATATAAGCCTAAGCCATACCAATGATTTTGAAACATGTTCAAAATTTCTATGAAATAGGTAAGCTACTTCGCTTCTTATATCTTCAGATTGTTCCCCATGTATATTTATAATATCTCTAATAATAGCAATTAAAGGGTTAGTGGTATTATTACATGCAGAGATTAACTCATTTCCATTTGTATATTCTTTACATAAAAAATTCTGCTTAAACCCTCGCCAAACAATATTTAAGTATATAAAAGTTTTAAGCCCTATAAATATGGCTACAATGGCACATATAATAAGAGCAATACCTG
>CAMEOC010000146.1 GCA_945929285.1 uncultured Mucispirillum sp. | reverse complement strand
CTAAGAGGTATTTTTTTATCCACTTGTTTGTAACATATGTCTTGTGCTCTTACAATTTTTTAATTATGGATATTAATACCAAAATTTATTGACAAATAGACTGATACCATATAAATTTAGTGTAATATAAAAAAGTATTTAGAATATGGGTAGCTTATGAAAAAATTATTATTCATTGTGCCGGTTGTTTTTCTTTTAACGTGGTGAAGGTGGCGAAACTACTAACCCAGGTGGAGAAACTACAGAGCCATGTGGCGAAGGTGGAGAAGAAACCACAGAGCCAGAAACTCCAGAAGAAACACCTGCTTATGATACAAAATTTAATGCTATCCAGGATGTATTTGAAAATAGATTATATTATGGCAGGTCGTTATTAACAGAAGAAGAACAAAAAGCTTATGATGTTATAGTTGATGCTTTAGTAAAATTTGAAGTTACAGATGCTAATAAAAATGATACAAGGATTTGTGCCTCTTTATTGCAAAATAATGTTAAGTTGGAATATATTTATACAAGTATTTTAAAACAACTTGCAAAGATTTCAGAGTATATTGCTTACGATGAATAGAGAATTACTTATTTATTCAGTATTGCACCAAAAGGTTCAGATGGTAAAGCTCCTACTTATGAATATGATTATTATGATAATAAATATTATGTCAAAGAAGTTTGTTATCAAACAACAAATTCAGATGGTGGTTTAGATAATGCAAAACTTGGAGAGAAAAAAGCAAGCTATGAAGTAGAAATGGCACAAGTGGAAAAAGGTGTTATAGAAATATTATCTAAATTAAAAAGTAATATGACAGAAGCACAAAAATTTAGAGTATTGCATGATGAGTTAATAAAACTTGTTTCCTATGGTCAAAAAAATGAAGGAACAGGGGATATTCGCGGTGGTTTTATATATAAAAAGCTATTTTGTGAAGGTTATGCAAGAACATTAAGTTACCTATGCCAGCGAGCAGGTTTAGAAGTTATATATGTGGTAGGCATAGCCAACTATTCAGGCACAGGGGATAACGGTAGTGGGGGTGCTTTTGACCATGCTTGGATAAAAGTTAAAATAGACGGTCAGTGGTATAATGTAGACCCAACAAATAATGATGGTATGAGTGCAGGTTCTGACGCAGTATTTTACAATAACTTTTTACAGTCAGATGGAGAGTTTGATTTAACCCATACAGCAGGCAGAACAACAAGTGATAAAGCACCAACCACATCTTATGAAAGGTTTCCAAATTCTGCTTTTGATTCGTATAATAAGGATAATACAGATTATCCATTAAATAAATAAAAGGTGAAACATGAAAAAAGTTTTATTTTTAAGCTTATTTACTTTATTTGCAGCTAGTGTATATGCTCAAGAAGTGCCATTTACACTAGAAGTAACAAATGTTACATCAGATAAAGGCAATATTATGGTGGGTATATGCTCCACTGAAGACCAGTATTTAGAAAAAGAAAAATGTGTGTATTCTTTTCCTATGCCTGCTACAAAAGGCACTGTTGTAAAAAACGTAAATGTTGATAAAGGTAAATATGCAATTATCATCTATCATGATGAAAACGGCAACAAAATATTAGACAGGGCTATGTTTGGTAAACCAAAAGAATACTATGGCTTTTCTAATAATACTTATGGTGCATTTGGTTCAAAACCAGATTTTCCAGAAGCTTTAGTTGATATTGAGAGCAATACAAAAGTAACTATTAAATTAAGAAAATAATTACAATTTTCTTTATAATACATAAGGAAAAGTATTTACTACTTTCCCTTTTTTTATAAATATATTGGTAAAATAGATAATTAAATGTAGTGTAATTATTTAAAAAAGATATATCTTTTTATAAGAACTATAAATATTCTAATATATAATACTTAAAATAAAGTTATAATAAGCAATATGAAATAATCTAATAAATTTCAAGCTTTAAAATAATTATAAATAATAAAACAATTCTATATGATATATTATATCTATATATTTTTACATATTATTTTACAAGTGGTAGTTAAAAGTAAAGCAAATATTTAAAAAAATATATTTTGTTATAAATAATATTAATATTATATATAAAACTCAAAACAAAGTTATTATAAGCCAATGCAAATTAAAATATAAAAAAATGGGAAGTTATAAAACTTCCCATTTAATATATAAGCATATTTTGCAATAATTATTCTATTACAGCTAATTTATCGCCAATGGCAACAGTTTGGTTAGCTTCAATATAGATATTTTGCACAACACCTGCTTTTGGTGCTTTAATTTGGTTTTCCATTTTCATGGCAACAAGTATAAGCAGTGGCTGGCCTTCTTCTACTTCCTGGCCTTCTTCTACTAAAACTTGTGTTACAATACCAGGCATTTGAGCTGCAATAACCTGCCTGCCTTGTAAGCCTTTTGATACTCTGTCCCTTAAAACTTTTTTAAGTTCGTCTAAAATATCAATTTTAAAATAGTCACCGTTTACAAGCACATCGTAAGATTCATGGCTGTTATGAATATCTATTTCATAAGATTTATTATCAATGATAATAGAATATAAATTATGCCCTGTCCTTTGGAAGTCAACTTCAATATCTTTTCCGTCAACACTTAAAATAAAAGCATTGGCACCAACGCATTTTATTTGCACCACAGATTCTTTATCAAACCCTTCAGGAATAGCATAATATTTTGTTGCTGATATATTGCTACATTTCATATAAACTTCCTCCCCTTAGAACCTGTTGGCAATTTTCTGCATTTTGCCATAGTGTTTCCATAAAGATTCGCCCACTTCTGGAACAGTAGTAGCTTTTGCCGCTGCTTCCTGCTCTGAAATATACTGCATTAAAGCTGCTGCAACTATTGCTACTGTTGGGTCTAATTCTTTACGGCGTTTTAAGTCTTCCTTATCAAATTTAGTATCTATGAATGTAGTGTCATAAATACCGCTTAAGAAAGTTTCGTTTTTCATAACTCTCTGGTGGAAAGGTATAGTTGTTTTAATACCTAATATTTTATATTCCAACAGTGAGCGTTCCATATTTTGTATAGCTCTCTCTCTCGTTCTACCCCATGTAGTAAGCTTTGCTATCATTGGATCGTAAAAAAGTGGAACATTATAGCCTTCATGTGCTGCATGGTCTACACGAACATTTCTACCGGTTGGTGGTTCGTGAATTGTAATTGTTCCAGGTGATGGTATAAACCCATTTTCTGGGTCTTCTGCATATATACGGCATTCAATAGCATGGCCTTGTTTTATGATTTCATCTTGTTTGTATGGTAATACATCACCATTGGCAACAGATATCATATCACGCACCAGGTCAACCCCTGTAATCATTTCTGTAACAGGGTGTTCCACCTGCAGCCTTGTATTCATTTCTAAAAAGTAGAAGTTTTGGTTTTTATCAACCATATATTCAAGTGTGCCGGCACTAAAATATCCTATTTTTTTGCAGGCATTAACACTTACTTCAAGCATTTTTTGCCTTGTTTCCTGGCTTATGTATGGGGAAGGTGCTTCTTCAATAACTTTTTGGTGCCTTCTTTGAATAGAGCATTCCCTGTCATAAAGGTGGATAACATTGCCGTGTTTATCGCCAATTACTTGAACTTCCACATGGTGAGGTTCTTCCACATATTTTTCTATGTAAACATCGCCGTTACCAAAAGCCCTTTCTGCTTCTGAAACTGCCATGTTAAACATATCTTCTAAATCTTCCCTGTTATGAACAAGCCTCATACCTTTACCGCCGCCACCAGCAACAGCTTTAAGCATAACTGGAAAGCCCACATTATCTGCAGTTTTATAAAGGTCATCAATATTTTTAATAGGGTCTTTAGTACCAGGAACAATAGGCACACCTGCATCAGACATAATTTTTCTAGCCCCAGTTTTAGAGCCCATATCTATAATATGTTGAGCAGAAGGGCCAATAAATATAACACCAGCTTCTTCACATGCCTTAACAAAATCAGCATTTTCTGATAAAAAGCCATAACCTGGGTGAATAGCAGCCCCTGTTTTTTTAGCAATTTCTAATATTTTTTCTGGTTTTAAGTATGAAGTATCATCTTCACTGTCAGATATACAGTATGCTTCATCAGCATATCTAACATGAGGTGCACCTCTATCTACATGAGTGTAAACTGCCACTGTTTCAAGACGGAGC
Source organism: uncultured Mucispirillum sp. (assembly GCA_945929285.1). Lineage (GTDB taxonomy): Bacteria > Chrysiogenota > Deferribacteres > Deferribacterales > Mucispirillaceae > Mucispirillum. The sequence goes on along the minus strand of CAMEOC010000146.1, from coordinate 13 downwards.
ATTTTTGCAGCAC
>CAMEOC010000145.1 GCA_945929285.1 uncultured Mucispirillum sp. | reverse complement strand
TATAATTTATCGCCACTATATATTTTTTTAAGCTCTAGTAATGAGTTATATGTATAAGAAAGCCTATTTGTTTTATTTTCAATATCTGTAACATCAAAATAATTATATTTATCAGTTACAAGCTTAACCATATTAAACCTGTGGTTAAATGAAACTTTATGGTTGCTTTTATGGGGTGGCTCTTTTGAAACCATAAATATAAGCTTATCCATATTATATGTTTCTAAAGCAGAATATGCTATTTCAATATGGCCTTTATGCACTGGGTCAAATGCACCACCAAAAATACATATTTTCATTATGCTCTCAGCTGACCGCTTCCATATACCATATATTTAGTAGTTGTTAAATCTTCTGCACCCATTGGACCTCTTACATGTAGTTTTTGAGTGCTTATGCCAATTTCTGCTCCAAGCCCAAATTCGCCGCCATCTGTAAACCTGGTGGAAGCATTAACATATACAGCTGCAGCATCTACTTCATTTAAAAACTTTTCTGCCATATAGTAGTTTTTTGTAATAATTGCTTCACTGTGGCCAGAACCATATTTATTTATATGGTTTATGGCTTCATCTATATTTTCCACAACTTTTATTGCAAGAATCAAATCATTATATTCTGCATAATAATCTTCTTCTATGGCAGGCCTGCAATCAATATGTTTTAATACTTCCGGACAGCCTCGTAAATCTACATCTACTTCCTGAAGCATATTAGCAATTTCCACAAGCATATTATCCACAGCATTTTTATGAATAAGTAGTGTTTCCATAGCATTGCAGGCACTAGGACGCTGCACTTTTGCATTAAAGGTAATAGATAAAGCATCCTGATAATCTGCTGTTTCATCTATATACACATGGCATACACCTTTATTATGCATAATTACTGGTATTTTTGCATTATCTGTAACAAAGTTTATTAAATTTTCACCACCTCTAGGTATAATAACATCTATTAACCCTTTAGCAGAAGCCATTTCTTTAATAATTTCTCTATTTACATCTTTTATTAAATATACACATTCTTTTGAAAACCCTGCTAGTTCCAAAGCTTCTGATATTACTTCTGATAATATAATATTTGAATTTAATGCTTCTTTACCACCTCTTAAAACAGCACAATTGCCAGATTTAATACATAGTGCAGCACTATCAATAGTTACATTTGGCCGTGATTCATAAATAATACCAACCACCCCTAATGGCACTCTTACTTTTCTTATTTTTAAGCCATTTGGTCTAGTTGAGCCAGAAATAATATCCCCCAGCACTTCTTTTTGCATAGATATTTCCTGCACAGCTTTAATCATACTATCTATTTCTTTATCTGAGATAATAAGCCTGTCAATAACAGCAGAGCTTAACTCCATTTCTTTAGCATTATCCACATCTATTTTATTGGCTTTTATTATTTCCTGCCTTTTTTCATTAAGAAGTTTTGCAATATTTTCTAATATTTGTTTTCTTTCATTATATGTTGAGGTTGCCATTTTTTTAGATACAGATTTTACATGGTTTAATATTTCATTTATTTCCATTTAGCTCTCCCCTAGATAATAAGTAAGTCATCTTTATGAATTATCTCATCAGAAACTTTATAGCCTAAAATATTATATATTTCACTGGATGGTGCACCCATTATTTTATTAATATCATTAGAAGAATAGCGAATTTTCCCCTTTGCTATTTCTTTATTTTGGTTTATTATAGAAACCACATCACCAGCTTGAAATTTACCTATTACCCCGGTAACGCCTTTTGCAAGCAGTGATTTATTATTATTTAAAGCCTTACATGCTCCATCATCTACAATTAAAGTGCCTTTAGGAATAGCAGCATACCCTATCCAAAATTTACGCTTTTTAATGGAAGAAGCACTTTGGTAAAAATAAGTGCCCACATTATCTTCTTTAAAAAACTTTTCAATATTTTCAGGCTCCATACCGCGGATAATAGCCACTTCGCACCCTGCTTCTAAAGCTTTTTTTGCTGCCTGCAGTTTAGATTTCATACCCCCTGTGCCAACAGAAGATATACTGCCCCCTGCACTATCCATTATATCATCATTAATATACTCTACTTTATGTATGATAGATGCATTTTTATCTTTTGCAGGGTCTGCTGTATATAAGCCTTCCACATCAGATAATATAAGCAGTAAATCACCATCTACAATACCTGCAACTAAAGCCCCCAGGTTATCATTATCACCAAAAGATTCTATATACTTTAATTCATCTACTATAATAGTATCGTTTTCGTTGATAATAGGTATAACACCCAGCTCCAGAAGTCTTTTTAAAGCCTGCCTTGCATGCAAATATCTTTTTCTATTGGAAAGATCATCTTTTGTAATAAGAATTTGTGCTACATTAATATTATACTGAGCAAAAGCCTGTTCATATGTCCATATAAGCCTTGCCTGCCCCACTGCTGCTGAAGCCTGCTTATCTACAATATCTTGAGGGCGTGAAGGAAACCCTAATAATTTAAAGCCAGAAGCAACAGCCCCAGAAGAAACAATAACAATATTTGGAATAGTTTTTTTTAATTTTGCTATATGGTAAACAAGAGAAGCTATTCTTGCAGAATTAATGCCTAAATCATCACCTGAAAGTATAGAACTGCCTATTTTGATAATCAAAGTTTTAATATTATTTTTAGAACTCATTAGCAGACCCTAAAAAATGGATAAAAAAAATGGCTGGGGCAGAAGGATTCGAACCTCCGGATGGCGGGACCAAAACCCGCTGCCTTACCACTTGGCGACACCCCAGCGTCGGGTGAATGATAAATAATATATTTTTAAAATTAAGTCAAGAACTTTTTTTAATTTTTTTAAAAAAAATCTTTATAGTTATAAAAAGCTTAATCCTGCAGCGTTTTTACTCGTAACTTTTCAACCATATCCATTAATATTTTGCGTTCATCATCATTAAAAATAGATAACACATTTGATTCATGGCTTCTAATTTTCAAATTAATTTCATTAAAAAGCTCTTTACCGCTGTCTGTTAATTTTAATATTTTTTTCTGCCTGCCTTTTTCCACCACATAATCTACATAGCCCTGCTCTTTTAGTTTTGCAATATAGCGTGATGTCATCCCCTTATCCATATTATAATATTCATAAATATTACTGGCTTTAGCAGTATTATGCCTATGCAGATATAAAATTATACCACATAAAACACTAGTAAGACCATAAGGCTTTAATATACGATTTACATCGTTTATTATCTGCCTGTATACTCTTGAATATTCTTGAAAAAATAATTTCATAAAAAAACCTCACTAAGACTATAACATTTACATTTTAATATATAATGTAAAATATTTCAATATTTTTAGATAAGAAAAATATACTAATATATTTTTTTATTAAAATAAACAATAAATATATTGATATATATCAAATTTTATAATATATTATATTTTAAAATTTAGAATTTAAGGAAGATTTACTTATGAAAATAACTCGTGCTTGCGATTACACTATCCGAGCTTTAGTATATATGGCTCAATCACCTATGGGTACACCTTTTATGAGGTCTGATATTGCTCGTGCCTGCAATGTGCCTGACAGCTTTCTTGGCAAAATACTACAAAGCCTTGCAAAATCAGATATTTTAATTAGTGAACGAGGTAAAAAAGGTGGTTTTAGGCTAGGTAAAGCACCAAAAGATATTTGTATATTTGATGTGCTTGTTGCTGTTGATGGTCCTTTAAAAATTAACAACTGCCTTGATGAGCAGGTTGGCTGCTGTTTCGACCAGTCATGCTGTGCCCACAAAATGTGGAAAGATGTTCAAAAAGCTTTAGTGGAAAAATTAAAACAATACACTTTAGCAGACATTACAGAAAACTGTGCACAAGTATAATTAAATTATTAGTTTTACAAAAAGGGGGTAATATATGAGTGCAATTTATATAGATGAGCATACTGCATCAAAACTACTTACTATGGACGATGCTTTATCTTTAGTGGAAGAATCTTTTTCATCTTTTGCAAAAGGCAAAGCTTATAATATGACTCGCCAGCGTATGAGAATCCGTAAAGGTGCACTCCACATGCTGCCTGGTGCTGTGCCTTATAAAAATGTTATAGGCTTTAAAGCATACACCTCATTTCGTGCAGGCTTAATATTTAAAGTTCATCTATATGATGCTGAAAACGGCAGCCCTCTTG
>CAMEOC010000144.1 GCA_945929285.1 uncultured Mucispirillum sp. | reverse complement strand
ATAGTTATAAAATACACCTTGTTGCTGCTGCGTAATTTTTATATTTAATGACTTATGGTTGTTTAATATAATGCTGTCAAATGCTTTAAATAGCTGCTGTAATAAGCTTTTATATACATTATCTGCATTAATATTTTCTTCTTCCTTACTTAGTTTTTTATATGTATTTATAAATTTTTCTTGTGGTATTTCTCTTTTACTTATTTGCTTTATATAACCATATACTGCATTAAAAAGCCCTAAATCAGATGATATATTAAAATCTGCATGGTTTATGGATATTTCTGATGAATTTATGCTGTTATCTAAAACTTCTTCCATATTAAAAGGTTTGTAATATATTAAAAGAGCATCGTATATATTTTTATTTTTCATTTCTATTGATTTATAGCTGTAATCTAAAAATGTATTAAAAAATATTTCTCCAAAATTTCCATGGCAGTTTTCATATTTATTATAAAATATGCCGTTTTCTTTATTATATTTTGATTTTACACGGCAGTTTAGCCCTGAATCTGTTGAAAATATATTAGTAAAAACACTTTGTTCTGTTTCAAAAATACCGTTTATATCTATATCTGTTATCAAAGTATTATCATCTTTAAATATTACTATTATTTTATTTTTTTTAGCATCAAAGCTGGCAAATGGCCCTGCAACATATATTCTATCAATATTGCATATTACTTTACTGTTTTTAGGCTCACACTTTGCTTCTTTTGCCCTAAATTTTGCCATATTTCTTATATTGTAGTTTGTTTCAATATAATTTCTTGCATTTATAAAGCTTTCATTTAATATTTTTTCATATTCTATGGCAAAATTAACCACTTCTTTTTTAGGCTTTACAAAAAAATAATAAGCTGTTATGCCACCTGCAATTACTACTACACTGCTAATTAAAGCTAAAATATACTTAAACATATAAATGCCTCTTTTATAAATCATTTATAATAGTATTCATTATATTATCTATTTCATTGGTTTTATTATCCAGCATATTTTTTAACTGGTTTGTCATATTATCCTGCAGGCTTATATTGTTTTGGTCTATTATATCTCTTTTTACAGTATTATTTTGCTGTTTTATATTATTTTCTTTTGTTAAATTATCCTGCAATTTATTTGTAGAATTATCTTTTATGGTAATATTATCTTTAATAGTTACATTATCACTTTTGCTTTTATTATCTTTTATATTATTTTTAATAAAGTCATTATTTACAGGCTCTACACCCATATCCACTTTTTTAGGTGCTGTTTCTTTTATTTTATTTTCTATCATATCAATAATTAACTGGTTGCCTTTAGATTTTGCATAATCTATAACTTTCACATTTAATTCTTCCCCAACTTCTGTATTAACCCCTGCATTATATTGCAGCAAAAGGCGAACAAGAGCTGGGTTTGCTGTATCTATGGCATTTGCTATAACTGGCTTATATTCATTACAGTCTACATGGTTTGCATTGGCCCCGTATTTTAATAATGTTTCAGCTAAATCGTAATTATTATTTATAACTGCAAGCTGTAAAGGGGAAAGGCAAGATTTATTTGCAACCACATTAGCATCTGCTCCAGATTTTAGTAAAATTTCTGCAACATCTGCTTTATCTGCCACATTTAGTGCTGTAATACCATCCATTTTAGAAGTATAGTTTACATCTGCCCCTTTATTTATAAGCTCTTTTACCATTTCCATATTATTTGTTTCTGCAGCCACCATTAAAGGGGAATAATATGGGTAATCATTAGGTTTATTAACATCTGCCCCTGCTTTAATTAATGCTTTTGCAATATTATTATAGTTAAAATAAAGGGCTGCAATTAATGGGGTTGGGTTTTCACCTACAAACTTTCCTTCAATAGAAGATGAGCCTTTATCCTGCTTTATGGCTCTATTTATAAAACCTTTTGCCACATTTTCAGATATGGCACTAACTGCAGGAAGCCCCATTTTTTCATTTATGGCCTGCATTAGTTCTTCCTGTATTTTATCTTTTTCTAAATCTTTTTCTGTTATGCTAAAAAGTTTATATAAATCTACATCGCCGCTTTTTTTAGCCATATCTAAAGCACTTACATTATCAATATTTTTAGTGTTTCTATCAGCATCGTTATGTAAAAGCTGGCCTGTAATATCGTAATTTTTTTGCTGCACTGCTATGTGAAGCGGTGTAATGCTGTCTTTATTTTTTACATTTACACTGGCACCGTTATCTATTAAATATGTAACTGCATCTAAATTATTATTTATTACAGCATAATGAATGGGAGTATCTCCGTCAAAATCTGTGGCGTTTACTTCTGCATTATATTTTATTAGCCTGTCTATAAACTCTTTATTAAAAAGGTTTGATGAAAGATGAGCAGTAAGCGGAGTATAGCCGTTGTAATTTGATTTATTAGCATCTGCCCCCTTTATAAGCAGGTAGGTTATGCTGTTTAGCTGGTCTAGGTTTAAATCTTTTTGTAATGCCATTCTATATATTATGGTGTTGCCGTTTGTATCTACGCTGTTTACATTTGCCCCCATGGAAATATAACGGCGGACATTTTCAAAATCACCTTTTAATACAGCATTATATAGCATATTATCTAAATCATCATAAGGGTTTGAGATTTTATCTAAACTGCTTTTATTATCTATAATATTTTCATTTAAAGTGCTATTTTTAGGGATATTTTGTATGCTTATATTATCATAGCTTGAAATATTATCGTAACCTTTTATGCTTTCATAGCCTGCAATATTTTGGCTTGGGCTAAAATTATCAATGGAAGAAATATTATCACTTTGCTTTTTTTCTGACTGCTTTTCAAGTAAGGTGGCTATTCTATAAACTGTAAAAAATACTGAAAATATAATACAAAATAATATTACATTGCGAACTATTTTCTTATCATCTTTTGTCATTGCTACTACAACACTCCACTTATGATTATAAGAAAATACTGCAATAAATCAAGTAAAATTATAAATTATAAAAAATGCTGGAATATGTTATATAGTTATATTATAATATTTGGGTTTTGGAGAGAGAAATGGAACTTATTATACTTTTAATATTGATTATAGGCACATATTTATTTTTAAAGTTTTTTACAGTGCATAGGTGCCCCCACTGCCAGTCAAGGTATATTAATAGAAAAAAAGAGTATGAAACTAAAAAAGGGTATAAAGTATATGCCTGCAGTGCCTGTGGCAAAATTACAGAAAAGAAAAACTTATTTTTTAAAGAAAAGTAATGTTTTATGTAAATGATTATGTAAGCCCAGTTGGTAAAATTTTACTATATACCAGTGAAAATGGCTTAAAGGGGCTTTATTTTTACAATCAAAAATATTTTCCAAGTATTGCTTTACTGCAGGCAAAAAATTATGAAAATGAAATAATATATAATACAAAAAAATATTTAGATAATTATTTTACAGGTAAAAATACTACCCATAATATACCTTTAGAAATAGACGGCACAGAGTTTCAAAAACTTATATGGGCTATGCTTTTAAAAATCCCATACGGAAAAACAACAACATATTATAATATTGCAAAAGAAGTGGCAAAAATTAGGGGTTTAAAATCAGCCCCTTTTCAAGCAGTGGGAAGTGCCATAGGTCGTAATAAAATATCAATACTTATACCCTGCCACAGAGTTTTAGGAAAAGATAATTCTTTAAAAGGATATGTAGCAGGACTTCAAGTAAAAAAGTATTTGTTAGATTTAGAAAAAATTGAAAGTATAAAAGACTAATATAAATTTGCAAGACTGATGTTTTTTTAATAAAATTAATTATATCTTTCGCTAAGCGCTCAAGATGACATAGTTTTGGTTTTGTATTTTATCAGGATATTATAATCTTATGCAGTTGAAAATATATTTATAAAAGGCTTAAAGATTTTATTTTTAAGCTAGGCGGCTTTGAAATTCAGCAAGGGAGTTTACGATATTAGGTAAATGACCGAAGCTGAATTTCAAAATAACAACGCTTAAAAACAAAAGATTAAGCCGTCAGTTCTTTACAACACCTATATATTATAGCATACAACTCCTCAATATTCTCCACATCCACACTGGAAAATGCTATTCTTATATCGGTTGTGTTTGTGCTTATTACACCTACGCCGTATTTATCAAGCAGTGCTAACCTTAATGTTTCTGCTTCTACATTTTTTAATCTTATGCACATAAAATAGCCGGAATTAAATGGGTATGC
>CAMEOC010000143.1 GCA_945929285.1 uncultured Mucispirillum sp. | reverse complement strand
AGAAGGAAACTTAATATCTTCTACTACCACTACACCACTAACGGTTATAAACCAAATAGACCCAATATATGTTAATTTTTCTATACCAGCAACTACTATGACTCAGCTAAGGCTGCTTGCAAACGAAGGAAAAGTTAAAGCAAATGAAGTATTAACTTCCACAGTTTACACTGCAGATAAAACAAAATACCCAGAAACTGGAAAGGTAATATTTTTTGATAAAATTATTACAGCTTCCACTGGTGATATTAAAATAAAAGCAGAGTTTAAAAACCCAGTAACAGCACTTCTTCCAGGCCAGTATGTGCGTGCCACATTAGATGGTTTTACTCTTATTAATGCCATAGTAGTGCCACAAAAAGCCATAGTGCAAAGGCAGGGCAAACAGTTTGTAATAGTTGTTGAAAACTTAACAAACGGTGTGGGCCAGCCAAAATTTGTGCCTGTTGATTTAGGTATAAATATGGGCAACTATTTTCTTGTAAATAGTGGCTTAAAAGCAGGGGATGTTATAGTTGTAGAAGGCTCAAATAAAATAAAGAGCGAGAAAAACCCAGTAATGGATGCAAAAGCAATGCAGAAAAATATGCAGCAACAGGCTCAAAAAGCACCAGCTGGTAAATAAGGTATAAAAATATGAGTAACAAAGAAGAAATTAAAGCAGGTTTTTTTATACAAAGGCCTATTTTTGCAACAGTTATATCTATTATTATTACCCTTGTGGGCTTAATTGCCATACAAGTTTTACCAATAGAACGATATCCTAACTTAACACCGCCTCAAGTTTCGGTTTCTGCAAGCTATAACGGTGCAGATGCAGAAACTATCGCTCAAAATGTGGCTTCCATATTAGAAAGCCAGATTTTTGGTGTGGAAGATATGATATATATGAACTCAGTATCTTCAAGTGCTGGTTATGTAAATGTTACCGTAACTTTTGCCATAGGCACAGACCCAGATTTGGCAACAATCAATGTTAACAACAAAGTGCAGACAGCTCTTGCAAGGCTTCCAAACGAAGTTCAGCAGTTAGGTATTACAGTTACAAAAAGAAACCCTTCCATGCTTATGCTTGTATCTTTAGTATCAACAGATAACAGTTACAGTAAAGCATACCTTGCCAACTATGCATCATTAAATGTGGTAGATGAGTTAAAACAGGTTAGCGGTGTAGGTGAAGTTAGCTTATTTGGTAAAGATGATTACTCTATCCGTTTATGGCTTGACCCAAATAAACTTGCTTATTATGGGCTTATACCAGCAGATATATCAAATGTAATACGCTCCCAAAATGCCCAGTTTGCAGCAGGTTCTTTAGGGGCTGCTCCAATGGATGATATGGCAGATGTTTACTGGCAGGTGCTTCCACCTACAAGGTATAGCACACCTGAAGAATTTGGCGAAATTATAGTGCGGGCAAACCCAGATGGCTCTACATTAAGGTTAAAAGATGTGGCAAGAATAGAGCTTGGTGCAGAAACTTATGGTGTAGAAAGCCGTTATAAAGGTGCAATGGCAACAGCCATGGCAATATATTTATCCCCTGATGCTAATGCACTTGCAACAGCAAACACTGTTAAAGCAAGGGTGGAAGAACTTTCTAAAAACTTTCCAGATGGCATAGAGCACAGGTTTATTTTTGATAACACAAAATTTATTGTGGTTTCTATTAAAGAAGTTGTAAAAACATTAATAGAAGCATTAATATTAGTTGTAATTATAGTTTATGTATTCCTGCAAAGCTGGCGTGCCACATTGATTCCTTCCATTGCAGTGCCGGTTTCTATTATTGGTACATTTGCAGGTATGTATGCGCTGGGCTTTTCCATAAACATATTAACCATGTTTGCAATGGTGCTTGCTATTGGTATGGTGGTAGATGATGCTATTATTGTAGTGGAAAATGTGGAAAGGCTTATGGCAACAGGTTTATCAGTAAGGCAGGCCACAGCAAAAGCTATGCATGAAGTAACACGCCCTGTTATTGCCGTTGTGCTTGTATTATCTGCTGTTTTTATTCCTGTGGCATTTATGGGCGGTTTAGCAGGTGTAATGTATAAGCAGTTTGCCATAACCATTGTAATATCGGTTATTATTTCAGGTATTGTGGCATTAACATTTACCCCGGCATTATGTATGCTTTTACTAAAACATGGTAAAGAACATAAGCATATATTCCACCGCGGTTTTAATAAAGGCTTTGATTTTATGACAAGAGGCTACCTGCAGGGTGTTAAATTTATATTACGCAATAATATAATAGCACTGCTTATGTATGGAGCAACACTAGGTGGTATAGCATACCTTTTTACCCATATACCAACAGGGCTTGTGCCTAGTGAAGACCAGGGGGTTGTAATAGCCTTTGTGCAGCTGCCTGATGGCACATCAACAGATAGAACTGCAAAATATATGGAAAATTTTGCAAATAACTTAAACCAAGACCCATCAGTAGAAGGCTTTATGGCTTTAGCAGGCTTTGATATGCTTGCAAGCTCTGTGCGCCCTAATGCTGGTGCTGCTTTTATAGACTTAAAGCACTGGGATGAAAGGAAAACAGAAGAACTTTCATCCAATGAATTAGTAAAAAGAATAGGTGCTATGGGCTTTAGAACACCAGAAGGTATTAGCTTTGCCTTTAACCCTTCCCCAATTCCTGGTATGGGTGCAACTGGTGGTTTTGAAATGTGGATACAAAACAGAGCAGGGGATAGCACAGATAAACTTTACCAGTATGCTACACAAATAGTGGCAGCTGCCAGCCAGCGTCCTGAATTAATGGGTGTAAGAACATCTATGAGTGTTACAGCACCTCAGTTAAAATTAGAGATAGATAAAGAAAAAGCTCTTGCCATGGGTGTTGCCATATCTGATATTTTTTCAGTGCTTTCTGCCACTTTTGGCCAGGCTTATGTAAATGACTTTAACTTATACGGCAGGTCATATAAAGTATATTCTCAGGCAGATGCAGAATACCGCTCCACTCCAAGTGATTTAGAAAAACTATATGTTAGAAGCAGCAGTGGAAATATGGTTCCACTTTCTACTATGGTTTCATATACAGAAAGTGGTGGTGCTTATGTTATAGAAAGGTATAATAACTTCCCTGCTACAAAAATCATAGGTAATGCTAATAAAGGGTATAGCTCTGGTGAAGCTATGAATGCCATAGAAGAAGTGGCAAGGCAGGTGCTTCCAAGAGATTACACTATTGGCTGGTCTGGCCAGTCATACCAGGAAAGGCTATCATCAGGCAGCACTGTTACAGTATTTGTGCTTGCAATGATAATGGTATTTTTAATACTTGCAGCTCAATATGAAAGCTGGTCGCTTCCTTTTGCGGTGGTTATTTCTATTCCATTTGCTGCTTTAGGTGCAGGGCTTGCCACATTTTTAAAGGGCTATTCCAACGATATTTACTTCCAGGTTGCTCTTGTAACTCTGGTTGGTTTGGCAGCTAAAAACGCCATATTAATAGTAGAGTTTGCAGTGGAAAGATACAGGGCAGGGGGCTGCACATTGGAAGAAGCAGCTTTCACAGGTGCTCAGCTTAGGTTTAGGCCTATTATTATGACATCTTTAGCATTTATTTTTGGTACAATACCACTTGCTTTAAGCACAGGTGCAGGGGCAGCAAGCCGTAATGTATTAGGGGTTGCGGTTGTTGGTGGTATGATATTTGCAACCATTCTTCTGCCATTATTTGTGCCATTTTTCTTTAAATGGATTATGTGGATATCATTAAAACTTTTCCCTGAAAGAAAAGATGAATTTGAATAAAATAAAACCCCTTGTTTAAAAAACAAGGGGTATTTTTTTATATAAATATTTGATTAATATTTATTATAGTGGACTTTTTCTTTAACAAACCTATCTATAAATTTATGGTTATCTTCAGAATATCCTATGGCAATTACAGCAAAAGGTATAATATGTTCTGGCATATTAAAATGTTTTTGTAAGCCTTTTGCTCTTTTTTCATCTGGGTATGAGCCTATCCAAACAGAGCCAAGACCTAAAGCAGCAGATTCTAAAAGTATATTCTGCACAGCAGCAGAAACATCTAAAGGATACCACAATGTGCCGTTATCACCTTTATAAGAAGTGCTTTCATTACCCATGGCAATAATAACTAAAGGAGCTTTTACAGCTAAAGCAAAGTGTTTATCTATTGGGGCTATGCTTTCAATAACTTTTTCATCATCTAAAACTAAAAACTCCCAGGGCTGTTTATTACATGCAGAAGGGG
>CAMEOC010000142.1 GCA_945929285.1 uncultured Mucispirillum sp. | reverse complement strand
TACACTGCCCGGCATCAAGCACCCTAGGTATGCCACCAATATTTCCTAAATCCAGCTTATTATACCTATATTTTGCACAACCTGCTGTAAGTATTATGCTGTCTTGTGGTAAAGCATTTGCAAAATCAGTATAATATGAACGGCTAACCTGCCTGCCATCACACCCTGCCATTACCACAAACTTTTTAACAGCTCCACTTTTAACAGCTTCCACCACTTTATCTGCCAGTTGTAATACCTGGTTATGGGCAAAGCCGCCTACTATTTTACCAGTTTCTATCTCTTTTGGGCTTGGGCATTTTTTTGCATGGTCGATAATAGCAGAAAAATCTTTTTTCTCACCTATTTTGCCACTTATATGGGTGCAGCCTTTAAAACCCACTGCCCCTGTTGTATATATTCTATCTTTATAAGATGATTTTGGCGGCACAAGGCAGTTGGTAGTTAAAAGTATTGGGCCGTTAAAGTTTTCAATATCTTCTTTCTGGTTGTGCCATGCACTGCCGTAGTTGCCTACAAAATTATCATATTTTTTGAAAAATGGGTAATAGTGGGCTGCAAGCATTTCAGAATGGGTATAAACATCTACCCCTGTGCCTTTTGTCTGCTCTAAAAGCATTTCCAAATCTTTTAAATCATGGCCTGAAACCAATATGGCAGGGTTATTTCTAACTCCTAGATTTACTTCTGTAATCTCTGGGTTGCCGTAAGTTTTAGTATTAGCCTCATCTAAAAGAGCCATTACATTTACACCGTATTTTCCTGTTTCTAAAGTTAATGCTATTAGCTCATCAACTGTTTTTTTATCATCTATTGTATCAGCTAAAGCAGACTGCAGGAAAATATCTATGCTTTCATCTTCTGCCAAAAGTGTATTAGCATGTTTTAAATAAGCAGATAAGCCTTTTAAACCAAAAGTGATTAAAGATTTTAAGCTTCTAATATCTTCATTTTCTATTTCCATAAATGAAGTATGTTTTGCTATTTCATCATAATCACTTCTCGCATAATCTTCCCTAATATTTTGGGCAATATTAGCATTATCTATTTTTTCTAATATTTCTTTTTTATATTTTAATGTTTTTTCTATGGCATCTTTTATGGCTTCATCATCAAAATTTGCATTGGTGATAGTTATAAAAAGGTTTTCAGAAATAGTATGGTTTATATCTTTTGATATATTCACCCCTTCTTTTCTAGCCTGCCTGGCAACATAGGAAAGGGCTTTAGTAACAAATACAAGTAAATCCTGCAGATTTGAGGTAATATTATTTTTTCCACATACGCCGTTTACTGTGCAGGCATTATTTCCTGCTGTTTCCTGGCACTGGTTACAAAACATTTGAGTTTCCATTTTTTTCCTCCATTAATTATTATATATAAATATAGCAAAAAAATAAAAAGGAAAAAATGATATAAGTCAAGAAATGAAAAATTTTTTATAAAAAAGCACTCTAATTAAATAAGAGTATTTATAAAATTATTTTTAATAAAGATAAGATGGTAATTAAATTCTTTGTTATTTAGTTTGTTTTTCTAAATTTATCCAGTTATCTTATAATTTTGTTCATAAAGGTTGTTTCTTTCTGCACTGTATAAATAAAATATTCTATTATATAACATCAAAAATTATAATATACTGCTCAAACAAAAAAAGGCAAACCACATTTATAATACTAATAAATATGGTTTACCAAAATAACTAATCTTTCAAAATAATCCTACCCACTGCCATTATATTTTAAGCCATTATCACCACAAATTTACAGTAAAGTAGTTACGTTTTTTAATAAAAATATTCATGCTCATCAACATCCGTTGAACAGAGATATGGTATTGTGTCATCTTCGTAAAATCGCACAGGGTCTATAACTATATCACCATTACATTCTGGTGCAATATTATCATTTCTAACTTTAACCCATGCATGATATCCTGCCTGAACTCCTCCCATTCCTACATAGGCTACAGCACCATAAACATAAGTATATTGAAAATTTGTTCCAATCTGACATGCAAATGTTAATAAGCTTGATAAACCACGGGCATTAAATTTAGGAGTTTTCCCATCTTTTTTAACTAATATTCCTGAAATATCTCTTGCACCATCTTCAGCATACTCATAACTTTTTCCTTTACCAACAGCATCTTTAAATCTTTTAAGAAAATAACCAAAATCTTCATAGGTTATATTTTCTTTTGATTTAGTGTAATTTATAATACTGTAATATATACTTTCTTGGATATAGTTCATATCACTAATCCAAATATTTAATGCAAAAAGAAAAAAATTTGGGGTTAAGCCCCAAATTTAATAATGAAATAAAAAAAAGACTAATACTAAATTTTACCCATGGAAAAATCTTCCACAAGATTATCTACAAGCTCCTGCACACTTTCCACAGTTTCATAAATAATGCCATTATCTATTAATGAAAACTCATCTTGAGAAGATACAGTTTCTTCCATCATAGCTTTTAATTCTTCCACAGAACGCTGTAATGATAATAAATTGCCTTGTGCTTTTGCCATTAACTCAACTGCATCTAAAAGTGAATCAAACTCATCAGATTCTAATATTTCATAAGCATCTATATTATCCTGTGTTTTCATATTTTCGCCCCTTATAAAAACAAATTAATACATACCTGCTTACAAGCAAATAAAATGCCAAAACTACTGTTCTTTAAAAATATATTCCTTTATAATTTTTACTGCTTCTAATATACAGCCATCACAGCTTTTTAATATATTGCCAGTTTCTATGCCCTTTATATCTTTACATAAAGTGTCAATAGTCTGCTGCATACTTCCCATACTATTCTCCGTTATACTACATGCTGAAATATATTTAATAAATTTATATGAATAAAATATTTTTAATAATTAATTATAAACTTGCATATATTTTTACTTTATAAATTACTTTTTAAAAATGAGTTACAAAAATGGGGCAGATATAAATTCTGCCCCCTAAAACTTTTTATAAACCTTAGTCAATATTTTCTGATTTTGTATTCCACTGGGTTACAGCATCAGTTTCTATTTCTGGTAAATCGCCTTTCACATAAACTGGCACTTTTTCCTGGTTCCACTGGTCAAGGTAATGTTTTAATAATGCCACCACTGGTTTATATAATGTTACAAGCACTATAATATTTATTATAGCCATAAAACCCATTAAAAAGTCCCCTAAGTTCCATATGGTTTGCAGG
This sequence comes from uncultured Mucispirillum sp., assembly GCA_945929285.1. Taxonomy (GTDB): domain Bacteria; phylum Chrysiogenota; class Deferribacteres; order Deferribacterales; family Mucispirillaceae; genus Mucispirillum. The sequence goes on along the minus strand of CAMEOC010000142.1, from coordinate 1,053 downwards.
TTTGCAATAGAGCCAGCTAAAACAAGTATTAATGTCATTACAACAACCACATAGTAAGCAAGTTTGCTGTCTTTAATAGCTGTTACACCTGTTTGAATATAGAAAAAATTTCCTAATATGGAGCTGAAAGAGAAAAGTGTTACACATAATGTAATAAATAATGCACCAAAAGCACCAAAATGCTGAGTCATAGCATACTGCATTAAATTAATACCCTGCACTTTGCCTATTTGAGCCATAGCTTCTGGGGAAAGTAAAAGTATAAAACCAGAAACAGAGCATATTAATAAAGTATCAGTAAATACTGAAAACATTTGAATAAACCCTTGGCGTGTTGGGTGAGATATGGTAGCTGCAGCTGCCGCATGAGGAGCACCACCCATACCTGCTTCGTTGGAGAAAAGCCCCCTTCTTAAACCTGTTACTATTGTATGACCTATTGCACCACCAAAAGCAGCAGAAGGGTTAAATGCTTCTGATATAATTAAGCCTATCATAGCAGGCACCTGTGTAATATTCATAATAACTACAACTATACCAAAAAGTAAAAATGGTATTGCCATAACCGGCACAATATAAGTACATGCTTTAATAATAGCAGTTCTGCCTGGGCTTAATAATATAACTGCTGTAATTATTGCAAGGATAATACCTGTAATATTTTTATCAAGATTATATGAAGATAATGAACTGGCAATGGTATTTGCCTGCACACCATTAAAAGCTGTGTAAGTTATTATCATAATCAATGCAAAAATAACAGATAATACTGGTAATTTTAAACGGCTGCGAATATAAAATGAAGCTCCGCCCACATACTGACCCAGTGAGTTTTTCTCTTTATAAAACTGAGCAAGTGTAGCTTCTGCAAAAGCTAATGCAGAGCCAAATAAAGCCATTACCCACATCCAAAATAATGCACCAGGACCACCTGTTGATATGGCAACCATAATACCTGCCATATTACCAGTGCCTACACGGCTTGCTGTGCTTATGGCATAACTTGCAGATCGGAAGAGCACACGTCTGAACTCCAGTCACGTGAAACGATCT
>CAMEOC010000141.1 GCA_945929285.1 uncultured Mucispirillum sp. | reverse complement strand
CCCTGCACATGTAACTGCTGCAATAATAATATATATAACATCAGTAGGTGGCGTTCCTGGTTTTAAGCCAAAAGCAAATACTAAAATAGCAAGGCCTATACCTGAAATAACACCTAAAGCAATACTGCCATACCGTGAGCCTACATATAATGCAAGCAATACAATTAATAGTTGAATAATTATCATATAAATACCCTCAAGTATTATAATGTTGTTTAGACTATATCAAAAAATTTCTTAATGCAATATTTTTTTATTATTTATACTAATTTTTTTAAATATTTAAAACTTTGTTTTATAACAAATAATGCAATTTAAAGAAAATTTAGGCAAAATATGTATAATAAAATAATTTTTATCTTTTTATGGTGAATATAGAATTAAATAATACAATTAAAATATAACAATGTTATTACAACATAATAGCAAGTATTATTTATTATATCATACTTGACAGTTTGAATATTAGGTAGTAAAAGCAGTATAATTATATTAGGGGGTATAATATGCAGTTAAGTATTCATCCAGGGATTATTACAGTATTAATGCTTATATTATCCAATGTTTTTATGACTTTTGCCTGGTATGCACATTTAAAAAATCTTTCTATGCTGCCATGGTTTGGTGCAGCTCTTGCCAGCTGGGGTATAGCTTTTTTTGAATATATGATACAAGTGCCAGCCAATAGAATAGGCTATACTGTTTTCACACTTCCTCAGCTTAAGATTATGCAGGAAGTAATAGCTTTAGGTGTATTTATACCTTTTGTTACATTATATATGGGAAAACCTTTAAACTTAAATTTCCTGTGGGCTTCCCTTTGCCTTTTAGGTGCAGTATATTTCATGTTTAAATAGGTGTTGCAAGCTTTTGGTTAAAATATATCATAAATGTTTATAAATATTACTTTTTAATTATAATATAAATCATTTTGTATGGATTTATTGGTGTTTTAATAAAATCAAATAGTTACTATAAAAAAGCAGCCTGCAACATAATAGTTACGGCTACCTTATATTTTTTATAGATAAATAAATATATTACACTTGAAATCTACTAACTAAAGCTTTTAGTCTTTCTGCTTTTTCCTGCAAGTGACCAACTGTTGATGATACTTCATTAACAGCGGAATTGCTTTCTTCAACTCCTGTTGCCACCACTTGTACATTATCGCCAACCATTTGTATATTATTATACTGGTCTGATATTTGGCTACTAACTTCATTAATATCATTATTAGTATCTGCTATGCTGGAAGCAATTTCATTAAAGCCTGCCATAGTTTGTTCTATACTGGTTACACTTTCATTAACAGCATCCATTGCTGTAACCATTTCCTGAGCAGCACTTGCTGTTTCACCTTGTAGAGTAAGTATAATCTCTTCAATTTCACTTGTTGATTTTTGTGTTCTTTCAGCAAGTTTTCTCACCTCATCTGCAACTACGGCAAATCCTCTGCCAGCTTCGCCAGCTCTAGCTGCTTCAATAGCAGCATTGAGTGCAAGTAAGTTTGTTTGGTTTGCAATATCATTAATAACTGTTAATATTTCACCAATATGTTTAGAATTTTCTGAAAGCCTGTTAATAGTTTCAGATAATACTTCTGTTTGATTATTTATTTTTAAAATACTATTTTTAACAGTACTTAAAAGGTTCATACCTTCTTTTGTCTGTTTATTTGTGCCTATTAATAGATTTAGGCTGTGGTTTAAAGAATTAACAGCATTATTAGAAACAGCGGAAACATCTTCCATATTATTTGCAATATTGCTTATTTCTTGAGCCTGGCTTGCAAAAGTAACGGTTAATTCTTCCATAGTGGAAGCAAGTTGGCTGTTGCCGCTTGCAACTTCATCAGAAGATGCTTTTACATTTATAATAATATGCTGTATATTTTCTATAAACTTATTAATACCTGATGATAAAGCACCAAGTTCATCTTTTGAGTTTACATTAATGCGTTTTGTAAGGTTGCCATCACCTTCTGTTAGGCTGCTCACATGTGCTACAAGCTCATCTAATGGTTTTATAACATACCTTAAGAAAATGACTATAATCACAGCGTTAATAATTACAGCAAGCAGTAAAGTAGCAATAGACATAGTTTTTGTGGAAAGTACAGTTGTGTTGGTGTTATTAGCACCTGTCATGATATTTTCCACATTTCTATTAAGCATTTTCGTTACAAGGTTTGTAAATTCATCATTTACAGCTAGTCTTTCAGTAATTATTTTATTAAATTCATTATACTGAGTACTAAGCTCTACAATAGCAGCATTAAGTGCTTTGAAAGCATTTTCTGCCACAGCAAAAACCTTCCTGTCTTCAGGGGCAGAAATATTATTTCTAATACTATTTATAATTTTTGTAAGTTCTGATGTATGTTTTTCAAATTCTTTTATTAAGGCAATATCTCCACTAACAGAAACATTTGTAAAAATATCTGTCATTGCCATAAGGTGTGAAACAACTTTATTTAATTCATTAATTCTGCCTACTCTTCTTCTAATATTGCTGTCATCAGTAACGCCTAAATCTCTGTTTATATCATTAATAGTGTTATCATAAACATTACTTACAGCTTTTTCCATTTCATTTGCTTTTTGGGTAAAATTATGAGTAATATTTTCAATATTTTTACGCATATTCATACTTTTTTCAGATAATTCTTTGTATTTAATGGAAAGAGTTAGTGCGTTATCTACATATCCTCTCATAACGTTCATTATTTTAGCATTATTGCCTTTTTTTAGGTGTTCATCTAGTTTATTAATATCTTTAATAACCAGGTCTATATAGTGCATAGCATCATCATAAAGTTTTTGGTCATATTTTTGGGTAACAGACCTAACATCTGTGCGTGCTTCAGCGTAATGTGTACTTATACTAGAGTTAATAGTAAGTGCAGGAGAATAAGCATTTAAAATGTTATTTGATACTCTGCCAATATTATATGCAGAAATATATGCAAATAATGCAATACCAATTAATAGTACAGATAAAATCCCCGCAGAAAGATAAATTTTCAGTTTAATAGTCATATTTTCACTCCGTATAAAATAAACATAGGCAATTATATCATACTACTTTTATAAATTCAACAAAAAACTTTTCAAATATACAGCCAGATAACATGCAGTATAAATATATAATATATGATATTTATTTTCACGCAAGAAATGTGGGAGTTAAGGTAAATTATTGATTTTCCCATAAATTGTATAAAATAATAATTTTTTTAAAAAAAGCACTTGACACTTTTGCATGTGATTACTAAATTAGTTCTAGCACTCATAAGTGGTGAGTGCTAACAAATGGAGAAAATATATGGATATGCGTTTCTTAAATGAGCGAGAGGAGCTTGTTTTAAGGACAATAATTGATGAATATATTGATACCAGTGAGCCAGTTGGTTCGCGTAATGTTTCGAAAGTGGGGCCTTTAAAAATGTCCCCTGCTACTATTAGAAATATTATGAGTGATTTAGTGGATAAAGGCTTTATAGCTCAGCCCCACACATCAGCCGGCAGAGTGCCAACCGATATTGGTTACAGGTATTATATTGAAAAGCTGGTGGAAATACAAAACATATCCTCAGATTTTATGGAAAACATTCAAAGGCAGATGAGTATAGACCCTTTAAATGTAATGAATATGTTTCGCCATTTTTCAAAAACACTTGGGGAGATGACCCATGCAGTAGGTTTTATAGTTTCCCCTAAAATGAATAATATTGCTTTAAAGCATATAGAATTTGTTAGAATAAATAAAGAAACTGTTTTAGCTGTAATAGTTGCTAAAACAGGCATGGTGCAAAATGTGTTTATAAATGTGGAAAGCACAATATCAGATAGTGATTTAACACGCATGGCAAACTTTATAAACACAAACTATGAAGGCTTAAGCCTTTACGAAGTTCAGCATATGATATTGCAGGAGCTTCACAGTGAAAAAGGTGAGATTCGCTCACTAATAGAGCAGGCTGCAAAACTAAGCCAGCAGGTTTTTAAAAGCGGTGTATTTGATGAAGAATTTATATTTGAAGGTATGAAAAATATAATAGATACACCAGAGCTAAGGCAAAACGGCAGGCTTACAGATGTGCTGCAGGCCTTTGAAGAAAAGCACCATATATGTTCATTACTGGAAGGCTGTATGAAAGAAGACAGTGTGCAGATATTTATAGGCTCAGAAATAGGGCTTGATAATACAGAAGATTTAGGCATGGTTATAAAGCCATACCACAGGGACGGGAAAATTGTAGGCACAATGGGTGTAATAGGCCCTAAAAGAATGCG
>CAMEOC010000140.1 GCA_945929285.1 uncultured Mucispirillum sp. | reverse complement strand
AATAGCGACGGCACAGAATATATTGCTTTAGCATGTAAAACTATTAATGCAAAAATGGTTTATATTTCCACAGACTATGTATTTGAAGGTGTGGGAGATAATTTTTATGAAGTAGATGATAAAACTTCACCTAAAAACATATACGGCAAAACAAAATTAGAAGGTGAAGAACATGTTAAAAGGTTATTAGATAAATATTTTATTGTGCGTATTTCCTGGGTTTTTGGTATTAACGGCAATAACTTTATTAATACTATGCTTAGGCTTTCCCAAGGCAGTAAAGAATTAAAAATAGTTGCAGACCAAATAGGAAGCCCTACTTTTACATATGATTTAGCACCATTAATATGTGATATGATAGAAACAGATAAATACGGCACATATCATGCAACCAATGAAGGTGAATGTTCCTGGGCAGAATTTGCAGAGCATATATTTTCTGTGGCAGGGCAAAATGTGCTTGTGCACCACATAACAAGTGAAGAATACCCTACAAAAGCCATTCGCCCTAAAAACTCAAGGTTAAGCAAAAAATCTCTTGATAATGCAGGCTTTAAAAGGCTTCCAGACTGGAAGGATGCAGTTGCAAGATATATAAAGCAGTATAACGGTAAATAGTTTAATAAAAAATGCCGAAAGGAAAACCCTTTCGGCACTTTTTTTGAGAGATGAGAGTAGTTTATCTAGTTGCTTTTACCCTTTCTTCCTGGGTTAAAGCGGCTAATTCTTTTACTTTATTTACATCTAATTTTAAAGCTTCTGCCACCATGGTGCCATATTTTTATAAAAGAGTGCTGTTTGCCTGTATTGAATATTTTCACTGGCATTACCTAAATTGCCTGCAATATTAGAAACAGTATTTGCTTTTTCGCTGTCGTTCATAACTCTATCAAAAAGCTCTCCAGCTTGCACAAAATCTACATCTTCTAATTTTCTATCATGCCTGCCGATAGATGCAGAAATATCTATAAACGGTGGGTTAAATGCTGCATTTGTTTCCACACCTGTAAAAGAGCTTGGGAAATAGTGGTATTCTGAGCCACCGTTATCTACATTCATTGCACCATCTCTCATGCCATGGTTAAATGGGCATCTTGGTTTATTTACAGGTAACTGGTGAGAGTTTGAGCCTAAACGCCACCTGTGAGCATCACCATAAGCAAAAAGCCTGCCTTGAAGCAGTTTATCTGGAGATGCAGCCACACCAGGCACTAAGTTTGCAGGGGAGAATGCAACCTGCTCTACTTCTGCAAAAAAGTTATCTGGGTTTTTATCAAGCACAAGTTTACCAAGTGGTATAAGTGGAAAATCACTGTGGTACCAAACTTTTGTAACATCAAATGGATCAAATTTATATGATTTTGCCTGCTCTGGAGTCATTATTTGTACAAATACATTCCATGCAGGGAAATCTTTATTTGCAATGGCATTAAATAAATCTTCTGTTGCATGGTCTGGGTTTACCCCTGCCATTTCCACAGCTTCAGCATTTGTCATTGTTTTATTGCCCTGGCAAGTTTTAAAGTGATATTTTACCCACACATATTCATTTTTATCATTATACCACATGAAAGTATGGCTTGAATGGCCGTTCATGTGCCTGTAGCTGTATGGTGTTCCTCTATCTGAAAATAATATTGTAACCTGGTGAATTGATTCAGGTGTTAATGAGAAGAAGTCCCAAGCCATATTAGCATCATGCAGATTTGTCTGCGGGTTGCGTTTTTGAGTGTGTATAAGGTCTGGGAATTTTAAAGCATCGCGAATAAAAAATACTGGTGTATTATTACCCACTATATCATAGTTACCTTCTTCAGTATAAAATTTAACAGCAAAACCTCTTGGGTCCCTTGCAGTATCTGCAGAGCCTTTTTCGCCACCAACTGTGGAAAACCTTAAAAATACATCAGTTTTTTTGCCAACTTGTGAAAAAAGTTTTGCTTTAGTATATTTTGATAAATCATTAGTTACTTCAAAGTAACCTCTAGCACCTGCACCTTTTGCATGCACTACCCTTTCAGGTATTCTTTCTCTATTAAAATGAGCAAGTTTTTCTACTAAATGAAAATCCTGCAGTAATGTATAACCATTTTCTCTTTCTCCGGCTGTAACAGAAGATAAATCACTGCCTACTGGTATGCCTTGTGATGTTGTTAAATACTTTTTATCCATATTATTTCCTCCTGTGAGTATACTATAACAATAATAGTAATAATTATCAATATTAACTTAATAAAAAACAACATAAGTATACCATTTGTTGCCTATATTCCATAAATATATTAAATAAAAGAAGAAAATAGGAAAAAATATTTGACATACTATAAATCTATCTATTAAATATATAATATAAACATACTATTAAATAAGTTAAGGTAGAAATGTTACAATACACATTAAAAAGGCTTTTAGCCATGATACCTATGTTTATAGGTATTACAATAATATGTTTTATAGTTATACACCTTGCCCCTGGAGATGCAGCAGAAATCCGTGCTAATATGGGCGCAAAATATTCAGAAACTGCAAGGGCAAAATTTGAAGCCATGTATGGCCTTGATAAGCCTTTAATAGAACAGTATATATTATGGCTTAAAAAAGTGGCAGTATTAGATTTTGGAGATTCTTTTGCAGGGGACGGCAAAACTGTTACGGAAAAAATAGGGCAAAGGCTTCATATAACAGTAGCATTAAACCTGCTTGCCATGTTTTTTATATTTTTAATAGGCCTGCCTTTAGGTGTGCTTTCTGCTTATTATCAAAATAGTATATTAGATAAATCTATTACTGTTATAGTTTTCATAGGTTTTGCAGTGCCTACTTTTTGGCTTGCTGTAATATGTATGTATTACTTTAGCATTTATTTAGGCTGGCTTCCTATTTCTGGGCTATACTCTGAATATTTATATGACAGCATGACTTTTTGGGGCAAGGTTAAAGATATTGCTGCCCATTTAGTGCTGCCTGTTGCTATATCTGTTTTTGGCTCTCTTGCAGGTATTTCTCGTTTTGCCCGCACTTCCACACTGGAAGTTTTAAATGAAGACTATATTACAGCAGCAAGAGCAAGGGGCATAAGTGAATCAAAAATATTATTTTCCCATGCTTTAAGAAATGCACTACTTCCTGTAATTACAATACTAGGTTTATCAATACCTGGGCTTATTGGTAGTTCTGTTATATTTGAATCAATTTTTAGCATACCAGGCATGGGGCAGCTTTTTTATAATTCTGTATTAATGAGAGATTATCCTGTTATTATGGGTATATTAGTAATAGGTGCATTACTTACATTATTAGGAAACCTTATTGCAGATTTAGCATATGCTTATGCAGACCCAAGAATAAGGTATAGCAAAAAGGGTTAGATATATGGAAAGAAATAAGTTACGCAGTATAATCTTTTCCCATATTAATAAAAACATACTTTTATTTTTTGGTTTATCTATTGTGCTGTTTTTTATAATTGTTGCCATATTTGCCCCATTTATTGCCACATATGACCCGGCAGTAACAAATATGCAGGCTATATTTTTGCCACCTAATGCCACCCATTATTTTGGCACAGATGATATAGGCAGAGATGTTTTTTCCCGTGTGGTTTACGGCACTCGCATATCTTTATTTGTGGGGTTCATTGCAGTTGGTATATCTTTAATAATAGGTATAATTTTGGGGCTTGCTTCAGGCTATTATGGTGGCAGGGTAGATAGTATAATTATGAGGTTTACAGATATTATGCTTAGCTTTCCCACATTTTTTTTAATACTTGCAGTAATTGCATTTTTAAAGCCGTCTTTAGTAAATGTAATGGTTGTAATAGGCTTAACAGGGTGGATGGGCGTTGCCCGCCTTGTGCGAGCAGAAGTTATGAGTGTTAAAAACAGGGAATATATAACAGCTGCCAAGCTGCAGGGTTTAAGCCATAAAAAAATTATGTTTAAGCATATATTACCCAATGTATTATCCCCAATATTTGTAACAGCCACTTTAAGTATAGCAGGGGCAATACTTTTAGAATCATCTTTAAGTTTTTTAGGTTTAGGTGTTCAGCCCCCAACTCCTTCATGGGGTAATATATTAACAGACGGGCAAAATAATATAATAAATGCCTGGTGGCTTTCATGTTTCCCAGGGCTTGCCATAGTTTTCACAGCTTTAGGCTATAACCTGCTTGGGGAAGGTTTACGAGATTTATTAGACCCAAAAAATAAAAAAGAAAATAATTAGGTGTGTGTTATGAAAAAGTATTTTTTATTGTTTTTAATAGTTTTATTTGCAGGCTGCGGCGAAAACACTTTAGAAATACAAAG
>CAMEOC010000139.1 GCA_945929285.1 uncultured Mucispirillum sp. | reverse complement strand
AAAACCAGCCCTTTCATACCTTGATATTATTAGGGAAGTAAAAGACAGCTGTAATGTGCCTGTGGCATCATATAATGTGTCTGGTGAATATTCTATGATAAAAGCAGCAGCCATGAACGGTTGGATAGATGAAGAAAAAGTAATGATGGAAACTCTGCTTTCTATGAAAAGGGCAGGCAGTGATTTAATTATTACTTACTTTGCAAAAGAGGCAGCAAAGATATTAAATAAATAAATTAATAAAGGCAGAGAAAAACTCTGCCTTTAATTTTTATATGTTATAATTTTTATAAGTGTATATTATAAAAACATATATTTAGATTTACTTAAGTTTTTTATAGTATTGCTTTCTTTATCTAATATCATAATTATTATTTTATCCTGCTCGTAAGGGATTTCCCATATTATTCTGTTTTCATTTTTATAGTAATGCAGGCCTATGGCTGAAGTTTTTTCTTCTAATGATAGTTTTTTATCTTTACTATCTACAGGCATTGGTATAACACGGGAAAAATATATAAAATCATAGCCTGCAAAAGCAGAACCTTCTGTGAAAATATTGCCTTTCATCTGCATTTTTAAAGTGGAGTTTACCATATTGCCTGTAATATTCAAATCAATAGTAACCTGGCCCTTACTGCCAGAAATTGAGTTGTGGTCGCTTGAATCAATAAATATTCGCTTATCTTTTAGTATTACAAACCGTTCTATTTCATAAGTGCCGTTAAGGCTTACAGGGTTATCCACAATATTTATTGCCATTGGGTTATCACTATCTGCATAAGCATTAAAAGCAAAAAATATAAAAATGAAAGGCAGTAATCTTTTCATATTAATCCTCAATAATTATGAAAGGTAATTTATCTATAATAGTTGCAATATCGCTTTTTTTCTCAAAGGGCATTTCCCATATTAAATCTTCATAATCATAAATCGTCATCCCTATGGAAGACAATGCTTTAGAAATAGGCATATTATTTGTGCGGTTTGCTGCAAAAGTTCTATTATCATATAAAAAATTATATTGTGCTATTTCACTTCTTTGAAAAGCAGGGCCTAACATCTGCATTTTATATATAACATCAACTGCCACATTATTATTGCTTATTTTTAAATTTATGGTGGCTATACCTTTATCATCATATACATCATAGCTGTTATCACTATCTAGTAATAAACTATCACCATTTCGTATAATAAGCCTTTCTATTTCATAAGTGCCGTTAAAGCTTAATGGGTTAGTAAGGGAAATAGGTGTAGGTTTACCAGTATATTTATATTGAGCATGCAACGGTGTTGTAGTTAATAAAACAAATAATAAAAATAATAAAACTTTTTTCATATTACACCTCATTTTATATAATGTCGTAAAAAAAACTATTTAGTTACAAGTTTATAAAATCTTTTTAAAATATTCCTGCACTTTTTTTGCTTCTTCTGAAGATATTATTTTTACAGAACTTTCACTGTTTCTTGCCATGGCGCTGTGTGTGAAATTATGGCTTCCTGTATAAATAATATGGTTATCTATAAGGCACATTTTAGCATGCAGTTTTCTATTTTCATCATCAAATATCACATTTATATTATGTTTTTGCAAATATTTTGCAGTTTTTGTATTATACTGGTTTGATAAATCATCTTCATATTTAGATTTCTCAAATATAATAGTAACATTAACCCCTCTTTTAGCTGCATTTATTAAAGATGCAGTAATTAAGGGCAGTGGTTCTTCCAAATTATCCATATTATAATTATCTACTTTATACATAAATAAAGCACATGTAATATTATCACGAGCCAAAGCTGTATCTTTCACAAAAGATGAAACATAATCTTCATCATTTAATATCGTATATGTACCTTCCAAGTTTTTGTTGTTTGAAATAAGGTTTGCAAGAAATATAAATAATGCAAATAAAACAGGGGCAAGTATTTTTAATATATTTAATATGAAGTATTTATTTTTAATATCTCTTGCCATACTTCTTCTTTACCCTGGCCAGTCATAGAAGAAAAAACAATTAAATTTTCTTTACTTATACCAGTTTGTTCAGAAATTATTTTAATCTGTTTGAACTTTTCGTTATTTGATAATTTATCTGCTTTTGTAAGCACTGCAATTAATGGCACATTACGAGATTTCATAGCATTCATCATATTCATATCATCATCATTGGGAACACGTCTAATATCTAAAAGCAGTACACAAAGGGCAAGATTTTTCCTGTGAGCAAAATAATATTCAATTAATTTACCCCAGGAAGCCCGTTCAGCTTTGGAAACAGCAGCATAGCCGTAGCCTGGCAGGTCTGTAAATATATATTTAGAATCAATATTAAAAAAATTAACAAGCCTTGTTTTACCTGGAGTATTACCAACTTTTACAAGTTTTTTCCTGTTAAGTATTTTATTAATCATAGATGATTTTCCCACATTACTTCTGCCAGCAAAACAAACTTCTGGTAAATCTGTTTTTATAAACTGTTCAGGCTTTGCAGCAGAAAGTATAAATTCTGCATTCATCTATATAACACCCATATTTTTTAATATATTTTCCAAATCAAAATCTTCATTTTTAATAGGGCAGCCGGCAGCATTTTTATGGCCACCACCACCATTATTTTCTGCAATATGGCGAATATTCACATCTTTTCTAGAGCGAAGGGAAACCTTTTTGCCTTGAGCATTTATAAGTATTACATAATCAGAAATATCTTCACTTATAATATAATTACCAAGCTCAGAAGCATAGCTTTCTGCAAAAACAGCAGTAAAAGTAAGCCCGTCTTTATCTTTCATGGTGGTAATATTTCGCATAGCCTTTTTTATGTAGCTGTCACGCCTTTCTTCTTCTAAAGTAATAAGCAGCTTTTCTGTATCAGTAAAACCGTTATAAGGTGTAGTTAAAAAGCGTTCTTCCATACGGGCAATACCCATTAAATTAAAAAGAACGCTCATTTTAAGGCTATCATCTCGCTTTAAAAACCACATATCTACATCATTAACGCATTTAGCAAATTCAGCATATTCTTCTACCTTATAACCTTCCTTTAAAAGATATTCATAAGTTAGCATTGTGGCACACTTAGTAATATCATGGTATGTAAAGTGAAAATCTTTTAAACTTTCACTGCTTGCATGGTGGTCTATTATTATTACATCTTTTTCACCTGCTAACATTTCCACAACTCCATAATCAGGGGAAACATCAGTTATGATTATTCTGTCATAATAATGGTAGTTTTCTTCTATATATGTATTTATATCATCATATCCTAAATAAGCTGTTTTAATTGTGCCAGGCATAAACTTTTTAATTAATACACCGCAGCCAAGCCCATCTAAATCGTTATGAGAGATATGTAGTGTTTGCATCTAAAATCCTTATACTAATATTAATTTTTATCTTCCGGCCATGTAATTTTACCGCCTTGAGTGGCAATAAATGTAATAATGGCAAAGCTTATTAATACAAATAAGCTGTATACAGAAAATATAGGGTTATATTTTATGAAAGAAGTATAATCTGTAAATTCTACAATACCTGCAATAACAGCTATAATACCTGCAATAAAAAGAACCACAGAGCCTGCCATTTTCTTTTTAAGAGTAGAGTTTGCAAAGCCGTTATAGTTAATGTAAAAACTTAATGCACCTGAAGCCACAGCAGGAACTATAAAAAGAACAGCAAAAACTGTGCTTACTAAGCTAACAACAGAAGCAGCAGAAGACATTGGTATATTAAATGATGCTCTGTAATCAACTAAATAGAAGATAATAGCTAAAATTTGAACGAAAAATGATAAACCAAACATACCAATAGGAAAGTGAATCATTTTTGGGTGTGGGTGGTTTTTCCTATACCATTTTCTTCTTTCTATCATTTTTTTATCAACATCACTCATTAAGTTTTCAGAGTTAGGTGTAACAGTATCGCTGGAAGCAGTTTCTGCTGCTGTGCCGTCTTCTAAAGTATCCACCACTGGGTATCTAAATACATTTTTTTCACCATGTGGGCTCATGTGTATTTTTTCAGTTAAATCTTCCCCAGCTTGAAACATACCCATGTGAGCACCGTTTGGCCAAAAATCACTTTTAGAAATATCGTAAACTTTACCTTGAAAACCAATGTAAGCAGGTTTTCCATTCTGACCGTTAAATTCTTTTAATTGTTCTTTTGTCATTTCTTTTTCTCCATATATTTTACAATAATTTATTACTTTAATACACAAAAAAAATTTTTTTTCAAGTAAAAATAGTAATGATTATTAATTTGTGCTAAAATTTATTAATAAACCACACAATTTTCTTGCAATTGTGGGTATTTTTTACCATATTTTTTGGAAAGCTGGTTTAAAAACCTGTCTTCTTCACTGTAAATACAGCC
>CAMEOC010000138.1 GCA_945929285.1 uncultured Mucispirillum sp. | reverse complement strand
AGAACAGGTATATCAATTTTTATCATTAAAAGTAGATAAAGGTGAACTGCCTGGAGATATAAAAGAAGATTTTATTTTAGAATTAATTAGAAGAGGAAGATGTATATGTGGGAATGAAATATGTGAAAATAGTGAAGAAATAAATAAGCTAAAATCACTATTAGAACAGAAAGCTCCTAAAAGTTATGATGCTGCATATAAGCTTTATTTAAAATTATATAAAACTAAATCAACTATTGATATTCAATATAAGCCTGATCTGGATAGACACATAGAAGAATATTGTTCCTATATAGGTAGTAAGCAAAATCTTGAAGAAAATATAGATGCTATAAATGAAGAACTTCAAAGATATGCTGATACAACAGATTATACTAATAAAGTATTGTTACTAGAAAAAGAAATTGAAGATTATAAATATAAGTTGACTGAATGTACATTAATCAAAGAACAATTGTATAAAAAAGAAAATGATTTACAGTTAAAACATAAGCAGCTATCTGTAAATAATGTCAAAATACAAAAATTGCATAATAAAATAAGCATATTAAATAAAATAAAAAATATAATAGAAGAATTATATAATGAGTATGTTGATAAGTTATTAATGAATTTGTCTGAATGTGCAACAGATATTTTTAAAGAAATTGCTGATGAAGAAACTAAATCTATCATAGATAAACTTGTTTTAACGGAAAAATTCTTTCTTAATGTGATCGGTAGATATGGGAATAATATTTTACAAGATATATCAAGTGGACAACGACAGATTGTTTCTATATCATATATTTGTGCTTTAATGCAAGTCTCTGCAAAATTAAATATGCCATTGTTAATGGATACTCCTTTTGGTAGACTATCAGGGGAACATAGGGATTCTATGCTAGAAAAATTACCATTATTATTAAATCAATGGATATTGTTAGCAACTGATACAGAATTTACTAATATAGAAGCAGATGCATTAAAAAAATCTGGTAAATGGCATAAAATATATGAATTACATAGTGTTGATGGCTTATCTAGTATTATAGAGAAAGATATATATAGCTGGCAACCTACTAGGAGGTTATAATGGCACAGGCACTAATATCATCTGATGAAAAGTCTCCAATTATATATACATCAAAAAGGTCAAAACTTGTTTACCAAACATTTTGCACTAATAGAAACAATACTTTGGGAGAAAATTTACCATTATTTGACCAATATACTAATATCTATTCTATATGCTGTGTTTTAGGATTTAAAAGTGGAAACCGTACCCCTCTTGAAAGTAGAGAATCAATTTTTACTCTAGAACAGTTAAGTGAGGATGAATGGTCTTTACTTGTATCTATTGCTTATGTATCAAGCAATATGAATAATGAATTGCTATGTAAAACAAAAGAAATACTTGATATATGTAGTGAATATGCTGAAACAGGAATGGATTTACTAATGAATACTAGATTTTTTAAAGAAATTTATTTAAATGGAAAACTTAATACTTTACAAATTAAGAGTGATATGTACAATAATTTGTTACAAGAAATATTAGCGTTAAATACTTTATAGAATTCTGTTATTATAATATATAAAGAATAAATTGAAGTATTTGATATATATTTGTATTATTATTGCTTGAAATTGTTTTGCCAGCACTATATACTATTTTTATTATCATATATATGGTATGTTATGGTTTTAGAGAATAAGTTAGGTATAACAGATGCTTCAATTCTTGCAAGAGAAGAAGAGCTGCTTAGTAAAAAGCGTGCATTAGAGCTTTTTGATAATAAAATATTAGATAAATTAGAAGCTGGAACATTTAAATCGTTGCAGGCAATACACAAGTATTTATTTCAGGATATATATGACTTTGATGGTAGTATTCGTCAAGTGAATATCTCAAAAGGTAGTTTTCGTTATGCTCCTTTAATATATTTAGATATCTCTCTTAAAAATATTAATAATATGCCATAATCTGGATTTAATGAAATAGTGGAAAAATATGTAGAAATGAATATTGCTCACCCATTTAGAGAAGGTAATGGCAGAAGTATGAGAATATGGCTTGACTATATTTTTAAAAGCTCACTTTCTAAGGTAGTTGATTGGAGCAGAGTAGACAAAAATGATTATCTGCTTGCAATGGAAAGAAGCCCTGTAAAAGATATTGAAATAAAACATATATTGAAGCATGCATTGACAGATACAGTGTCAGACAGGTTAGTATATATGAAAGGCATAGACCACAGCTATTACTACGAAGGCTATAACACATTTAAACTGGAAGATTTATAGATTTTTATTTTGCTGCTGCAATGCAAGTCCAATAAACCTATCAGTATAATCTGCCATAAACAACGGAATATTAAGCACATCATCATCAAATTTCAGGTTATCTAATGAAAACCGTAAACGAAGTTTTACCTTATCATATTTTATAATGTATTTAGTGTATTATTATCATATTCTTATTATATATATGAGTTATAAGACATGTTATATTCTATTAAATATCTATTACTATTCTATCAAAACATTTTTAATAACTTAAAAGTATTTGACTTTATGATGAATATAGTATATATTAGTATTATAGGGAGTTCATATTGTATAAAATCTATTTCTATAAGGATAAATCAGGTAAAGAGCCTGTTGCAGAATATTTATTAGAATTATCTTCTAAGCATGATAAAAACAGTAGAATTAAACTTAATAAAATAAGGGATTATATTAAAGTTTTGGAACAATTTGGTTTGTCATCAGGAGAGCCATATATTAAACATATTGAAGATGATTTGTGGGAGTTGCGCCCTATTCGAGACCGAATATTTTTTATATCTTGGTATGGTGATTCTTTTGTTTTACTGCATCATTTTTTGAAGAAATCACAAAAAACACCAAGAAAAGAGATTGAAGCAGCAAAAAGAAAAATCAATGACTTAAAATCACGGGGGTAGAAAGATGAGTAAAAAAAACAATATAAAGCATGAATCAGCTATAGGCAGAAGCTGGGAAGAATTTGAAAAAGATGTTTATACTGCTGATGAAATCAGAGAAAGTGATTTAAGGGTATCATTAATAAGTGAGTTTATCCGAGCAAGAGATGAATTAGGTATAAGTCAAAAAAAATTAGAAGAATTAAGTGGTGTTAAACAGCCAATTATTGCTAGAATGGAAAAAGGTTATTCAAATCCGCAAATCGAAACAGTTTTAAAATTATTAGCACCAATGGGTAAAACATTAGCTATTGTTCCAATTAAATAGTAATAATATTTTCAATTATAAGCATTCCTTATAAAAGAATAATGATAACCATAAACTGATTGAAGAATAACTAATATAATATAGATGATTAAAATATATTCATAAAAACACTTGAAAAGTAATTTAATGTATTGTATATTATATTATGTGTTGCAGGACATAACATTTTAAAATTTTAAGGAAGGAACAAAAACTGCAATACTTAATTTTTAGATGACTGCTTATATAATTTATAAGTAAACTCCATAAACGGACGGTGACCTAATATATTTATGGAGGAAGTGATGGTCACTACACGTGTCAAAAATTCTACTATATTTCTTAGGTTTAGCTACTATGAGAATGGTGTTGCTAACAATGTAGAAGTGTCTTCAACTTTTAAATGCAGCGGCAAGGGTATAAGCACATGTCGTTGTGAAGGGCATAAAAGTGCTATTAAATTAGCTAATGCCGTTTCAACAGCAATTGATGGAAATACTTTTGATTTTGAAAAGTTTTTTCCACATTCTTTGCGGGCACGCAAAAAATATGCATCTGGCTTAAAATCATCAAGTAAAAGTGAAACTGTATATGGTTTTAAAGCTGATACTGTTACTGTAAACAATGTAACTTACTTTAATGACAGCGACTTTAAGAAGTTTACAAATAATTGGCTTCAAAATGCCAGCCTTAGTAAAAGCACTAAACATGGCTATAAGAATATTATTACAAATTATCTTATACCAGCATTTGGAAGTATGTCATTAAAAGATATTAAGCTTTCCCACTCAAAAAGATAAGTGAGTATTTTCCATGAAGTGTAATAGAGTGCTATAAAGCCATGAAATAACGGTTAATTTTTAGTGCTCATGGGAAAATTATGGGAAAATGAAACACTGTAAAATTTATAACTTATTGATATATAGGGGAAAATAAGAACGGAGAGAGAGGGATTCGAACCCTCGATACCGGTTTCCCAGTATACTCGCTTAGCAGGCGAGCGCCTTCGACCATACTCGGCCATCTCTCCATCATATTCATTAGAAGTAATTATATACTTTAATTCTTTTGTAATGTCAAATAAAAAATAATATTTTTTTAAATTTGGTAAAATCTAAAAACGATTGCAACATTTTAAACAGTCGTCTAAATTCTCAT
>CAMEOC010000137.1 GCA_945929285.1 uncultured Mucispirillum sp. | reverse complement strand
AGCTGGTTTGTGTAGTCTATTAACACTATACCGTTATTAATAACTATACCTGCTAAAGATATTGCCCCTATGCCTGTCATTATTATACCAAAATTTGTGCCTGTAATAGTTAAGCCCCAGAATATACCACCAATAGATAGTATTATGGTGAAAAGTATAATAAATGTTTGAGCATACGAATTAAACTCTATTAAAAGCACCATTAATATTAAAAATAATGCCACTATTAATGCTTTGCTTAAAAATGAGCTTGCTTCCTGCTGGTCTTCTGTTTCACCTGTATAGTTTATAACATAGCCTGGTGGCAGCTGAAAATCTTTTAATCTTTCTGATACATCTTTCATTACTTCCACACTGCTTCGGCCTTCTGCATTGGCTGTTACATTTACAACCCTTTTAAAATCTATACGGGTAATTGTGCCAAAACCTGCACTCATGCTAACATCTGCCACGGAAGATATAGGCACATACTCCCCTGTTGGAGTGTTTATCATTAAGTTTTTAATATCATCTATACTTGTGCGTTTTTCATCTGGCAGGCGGACTTTAATATCGTATTCATTATCCCCCTCCCTGTATTTTGCTACTTCTATACCATAAACTGCACCACGAACAGCACTGGCTATGCTTGCTGTGCTTAAGCCTAAAAGTGCCGCCTTTTCCCTGTCTACATCTACCCTTATTTCTGGTTTTGATTTTACATAATCATCTTTTAAATCCACAAGCCCAGGTATTGGCTCTACTATCTTTTTAACCTGCTGTGCTATACTGCCTAATACTTCCACATCTTCAGCAGATATTTCAATACTTACAGCACCACCTGTTGGTGGGCCCATTTGCTCTTTTTCCCATACCACTTCAGCACCAGGAAAAAAGTTTAATTTTTCCCTTATTCTGTTTACTGTTTCAGGGGAAGGCTCATGCCTGTCTTCAAAATCTATAAACTCAATTGTAAGCCTGCCCCTGTGGGTTGATGTGCCACCTGCATCAGAATAATCTGCTGCTGCACCGCCTACTTCCCCCACTGTTAGCTTAACATTAGGTTCATTAAGGGTTGCTTCCCTAAACTTCATAACCATTTCATTGGTTGTGGCAGCATTTGTGCCTTGAGGTGCGTTTGCCCTGATAAATACACGGCCTGGGTCGCTTTCCGGGAAAAATTCCACCCCAAGCCCTCTGGCACTAAATAAAAACATAGGCAGTATAACTAAAAACATAGTAATACTTAATGCCATAAACCTATGTTTTAATGCTAAATCTACTGTTTTCATATAAAACTGTATTACTTTATTAAATTTTATTTCTTCATCTTCGCTGATATGCCTTTTTTTCACATTCATAAATGTAGAACATATTACAGGGTTAAATATTAATGCCACAAATAAAGATGAAAGCAGTGTTATAATAAGAGTAAGTGGCAGAAACTTCATAAACTCCCCAATGGTGCCAGGCCAAAATACCATTGGTAAAAATGCAAATACTGTTGTTAATGTGGAAGCCACCATAGGCCAGCCTATTTCTTCTGAAGCCGCATGGGCTGCTTCTATACGGCTCATACCTTCCTGCATGTGCCTGTATATATTTTCCACAATTACAATAGCATTATCCACAAGCATACCCAAAGCCATAATAAGTGAGAAAAGCACCATCATATTAAGGGTAATACCCATTGCCTGCAACACTATAAATGATATAAGCATACTAAATGGAATAATAACCGCTGCAAAAAGTGAGTTTAATTTTCCTAAAAATAAAAATAATACTAAAAATACTAATATAAAGCCTGTAATAAGGCTGTTTTCAAGCTCATTAACCATAGCTTTAATATCTTTTGACATATCAGTAGTTAATGTAAACTTAACAGCAGGTGGAAACTCTGCCTCTGCTCCTTTTATAACAGCCTTAATATCATCTGCCATATCTAAAATATTTGCTCCCACCCTTTTTTTAATGGAAACAGATATGGCAGGCAGTCCGTTTAATGAAGCATAAGAATCTTTATCTTCAAAAGAATCAAGCACTCTTGCCACATCCCGCAAATATATTGGCCTGCCGTCCTGCACTTCGACTACCACATTTTTTATATCTTCTGGGTTTGTATACTCCCCAGGTATTCGCACTAAATATTTGCCCCTGCCAATATCTAATGAGCCACCAGGCACATTTATATGCTCGTTTTTTATGGCGTTTGATAAGTCATTCATGGTTAAAGAATATGTCTGCAACCTTTCATAATCAAAAACCACAAGTATTTCCCTATCCCTTGTGCCTGAAAGCTCAACTTCTAATACACCTTTTACACTTTCAAACCTATCCTGCATTTCATCTGCAATAAGTTTTAAATCATGCTCTGGCACATCCCCTGCTATTGCCACCACAAATACAGGAAAATCACTCATACTTATTTCTGTAATAATAGGTTCTTCTGTTAAGTCCTGGGGCAGGTCATTCATAGACTGGTCTACCTTATCCCGCACCCGCTGCAGTGCCACATCTATATTTACATCAGGGTTAAACTCAATACTAATATTTGATACACTTTCTGCACTGTATGAAGTGATTTCCTTAACACCTTCTATACCACGCAGTTTGTTTTCTATTTTAAATGTAACAAGTGATTCCATATCCGTAGGGGAAACACCAGAATATATGGTTGTAACCATAATATAAGGTATAGGAATATCTGGAGTGTCTTCCCTAGGCAGGCTTGTATAAGCAATGGAACCAAACATTATAAAAACAATCATCAGTAAAAAAGCAGATGATTTCCATTTTATAGCAACCTTAGTTATAAGCATATTACTACTCCCCTAGGCGAATGCTTGCCCCGTTTGATAAAAACTGCTGGCCGCTTGTAATAAGCTCATCCCCTGGCTCAAGGCCTGAAATGATTATAACTTTTGAGCCTATCATATCCCCAGTAATAACATTTCTTTCTTCTGCTATGCCGTTTTTATTTATATATACAATCTTTTGCCCGTCCTTATCTATCACCGCATACATATCTGCCACTATTACATTTTTAAATGACTGGCGTATAATATCCACACGCACAATACGCCCAGGGCGGATATCCCTATCCAGCTCCACATCCACCCGCACTTTATGGGTTAATGTTTTTGGGTCTGAAACCACAGAAATATAGTTGATTACACCTTTTTTAATATTTTTATCCCCACCTATTTCTGCCACATATACATCTACTGCCTGCCCAAGCCTTAAATACCGCACATCGTTTTCAGGCACATTTACATATATTTTTAGCTTTGTCATATCTATAAGCCTTGCCACTTCTTTACCTTGGGAAACATATTCGCCCACATTTGGTATAACATCATCAATAATGCCTGTTACAGGGCTTTTTATTGTGCTTTTATTAAATTCATCTAGTGCCAGCTGGTAAGAAACCGCTGATAAATCATAAGCTTTTTTAGCTGTATCATACTGCTTTTGAGAAACAGATTTTTGTGCATATAAGTTTTTCTGCCTTAAAAACTCTTTTCTATCATCTTCCAACTGGACTTTTGCAGAATTTAAGTTTGCCTGCAAATTATCAGTATTTATTTTTAATATAGGCTCGCCTTTTTCTATAAATGATCCTTCTTCCTTGCCTATCCATGTAACAGGGCCGGAAGTTTCTGAAGGCACTATAATATCATCCCAGGCTTCCACAACCCCTGGCACTGTGTAATAGTCATCAATATTACTTAATACTACTTTAGTAACTGCCACATCTGTGGGTTTTACCTGGTTTTGCTGATTATTTGCCCCATTGTCCTCAGTTCCTTTAGAACATGCGGTTAAAATTAAAATTGCAACTAATAATAAAATCTTCCCTTTCATTATTAACTCCCCAATAATGATTTCTATCTACTAAAACTATACTTATATATAAAAATTATTTAATATTTTCTTCCTTTTCACTTATTAGCATATCCACTTTTTTCTCTAACCTGCTGATTTGCTTTCCTGTTGCAAAAAAGTAATAAGCCAGTAAAAGCCATATAAAACCATAAGCACTTATTAAAAATATTATATTTTGCATACATCACCTTTTATATATTAATCAAGCTCATAAAAGCTGACTTTTCTTTTTATAATCTTTATACGCAGCTGCCTAAATAATAGGCTTAAATATATTATGGTAAATGTTAAAAGGCATACAAGCAGTGCCGTAAACATATCTTTATCCATTCCGCCGCCGCCTTTTTGTATTACATTTGGGTGAATAGTTTCTTCCCACCACTGTATAGATAAAAATACTATTGGCACATTTATAAAGCCTATTATACCCAGCAGTGCTGAAAACTGTGCCTGCTTGTGTATATCCTGCATAAACTGCCTTACCATTACATAGCCTATATATATAAACCACAATATTAATGTGGATGTTAGCCGTGCATCCCATGTCCAGTATACTCCCCAGGTGGGGCGAG
>CAMEOC010000136.1 GCA_945929285.1 uncultured Mucispirillum sp. | reverse complement strand
AAAGGGACTTGCTCCCTTATTTACGCCAAATAAAAAATTCACGGACGAATTTTTTTTAATGTTTTAATAAACTAAGTAAATAAATTGTATTCAACTTAATAAATAATAGCAAATAATTTCACTTTACTATCATTAAATCTAAATGACTATTTACAATTAAATTAGTTCATAAATTAATTTTTTGTATATATACAGCAAATCAAGTCGTTATGTTTTTACTAAAAATATATAGTTATTATTATAATGTTATTACTATATATCTATGTATATATGTATCAGTCTATATATATATATATCAATGTATGTATCAATATATCTATATATTTATCTATCTATG
The DNA here is from genome assembly GCA_945929285.1 of uncultured Mucispirillum sp. GTDB lineage: Bacteria > Chrysiogenota > Deferribacteres > Deferribacterales > Mucispirillaceae > Mucispirillum. Next base: position 4,105 of record CAMEOC010000136.1, on the reverse strand, counting down.
TATCTATATTTATATCAACTAATATATAAATATATCTATATATCAACTCATACTTCTATGTATGTTTCTATGTATATACAATCATATATATACATGTATATGTATGTTTATATATTTTTCTTTCTACTTCTTTTAAATTTCTACTTCTTTTTAGTTTTTACTAATTTTTTTACTTATTTTATTTAATACTCATGCTTTCATGTTGTTTTCTTTTTTATATAAATATTTTTCTGCTTAAATCTATAAAATTATAAGCCTTAGTGGGTTACTTTTAAGCCTATTATGCCTATAATTATCATAGATATAAAAAATATTCTCCAAAAGGTGGCACTATCTCCAAAGAAAAATATGCCTATTAATAATGTGCCAACTGCACCAACCCCTGTCCATATAACATAAGCTGTGCCTATGGGTATTGTTTTTTGTGCCATATATAAAAATATACCGCTTAATGCCATGGAAGTTACTGCTACCATAATAAAAAGCACATTATATTTTTCATATGTAGAGGCAAGCTTAAACCCTAAAGGCCAGCCCATTTCAAAAAGCCCTGCTATTATTAAATAAAACCAGCTCATTTATTTTTTACTCATCATCATCTGCATATTTACTTTTTCTTTTTCTTATGCTTAGCCTTACAGGCACACCGTCAAAACCAAAGGCCTCCCTTAGCATATTTACTAAAAACCGCTCATAAGAAAAATGCACCCCTTGTGGGTTATTTACAAATGCCACAAAGTATGGGGGTCTTGTTGCAACTTGAGTCATATAGTAAAACTTTAATCTTCTTGTGCCTACAACTGGCGGCTGGTGCCTTTCTAAAGCCTGCCTTAATACTTCGTTTACTGCACTGGTTGGCACTCGTTTATTATATTCAAGATATAACTTTTTCACATAATCAAATATCTTTTCACAATTTTTGCCTGTTTTTGCAGATATAAAAAGTATTGGCGGGTTAGATAAAAACTGCAGTTTTTCCGCTATCTGCCTTTTAAAGTTTTTAACAGCCTTTTCTTCCTTATCTGCTATATCCCATTTATTTACCGCTAAAATTACAGGCTTACCTTCTTCCCAGGCATCGCTTATTACTTTTACATCTCTTTCATTTAAGCCATCTGCCCCGTCAATTACAGCAACAGCAATAGATGCGTTACTTATAGCATCCTTAGACCTGTAATAGCCGTATTTTTCAATGGTATCTTTAAACATAACAGATTTTTTTCTAATACCTGCCGTATCTGTTATAATATACTTATCATTTTTATATGTAAAATAAACATCTACACTATCTCTTGTAGTGCCTGCAAGTGGTGTAACTATCACTCTTTCTTCCCCAAGCCAGGCATTTAAAAGGCTTGATTTACCCACATTTGGTCTGCCTATTACAGCTATTTTTATAGCTTCATCTTCTTCTTGTTCTTCGCTTTCTTCTTCATCTTCTGGTATAAAATCTATAATATAGTCAAGCACATCATCTACATTTTTACCATGCAGGGCAGATATGGGAAATAGCTCCACATCACCAAGTTTATAAAACTCGTTTACTGCCTGTTCCCTTGCGTTGCTGTCTGCTTTATTTACAGCTATTACATAAGGTTTGCCAACTTTCCTTAGCATATCGCACACTATTTCATCTAGTGCATGCAGGCCGTCTTGTGCATCTACCACAAGTATTAAAAAATCTGCCAGTTCTATGGCTTTAAAAAACTGTTCCTGCATTTCCTTTTTTAATATATCTGCCTGCAGGTCAAAACCTGCTGTATCCACCAGCTTAAACTTTTTACCAAGCCAGGAAGTTTCCACCTCTATTCTATCCCTTGTAACCCCTGGCATATCGTCAGTAATAGCAATTCTTCTACCTGCTATCCTGTTAAAAAGTGTTGATTTGCCTACATTTGGCCTGCCTATAATACCTAAGTTAAACATTAAGCCATACCTGTTTCTTTCATTGTAGCTTCTATTCTTCTTACAAGTTCATTTACTTCTAATATAGTTGCCACACTATCCATTTCAGGCCCTTTAGTGCTTCTTGTTATGCCGCACCTTACAGCCATATATAACGGCTTACCCTTTGTGAGAGTTTCTTTTTGTATCTCTTTCATTATTGCCCTATACTGCTCTAATTCAAGATATTCTTTGCCTTTTATTTTTTCTAAAAATAGCTCAAGCACTGCTTTTGTAGTAGGAAGTGCAAGCATTTCTTTTGCTTCTTCAGTTATTTCATCAGGCAACTGAAAATATACTTTTAAATATTCTGGAGCATCGCTTAATAATGTAAAATTATCACGAACAGATAAAAGCATAGCCTGCATTTTTTCTTTATTTTCATTTATATATTTTTCATCTGCTAAGCCGCTTTCTATTATATATGGCTTGCATAATTCTAATATTTCAGATATTTCTTTAGAGCGGATATAGATGCCGTTCATCCATTTTAATTTATCAAAATCAAAAACAGCAGCACTTTTAGAAACTCTTTTCATGGAAAACTTTTCTTTTAATTCTTCCATTGTAAAAAGCTCCCTTTCATCATCTGAGCTCCAGGAAAGTAATGACATATAGTTAATCATAGCTTCTTTTAAATAACCAGCTTTTCTAAATTCTTCCACACTGGTATTACCATGCCTTTTGGAAAGTTTTGCATGGTCTGGCCCTAAAATCATAGGAATATGAGCAAATATCGGTGCTTTTTCCCCTATTGCTTCATATATTAAAGCCTGTTTTGGTGTGTTTGATAAGTGGTCGTCCCCCCTTATTACATGGGTTATTTTCATTAAAGCATCATCTATTACTACCACATAGTTATATATTGGTGCTCCGTCTGGGCGGATAATAATAAAATCACCAAAAGCACTGGTTGGAAACTCTATATCTCCATGAATCATATCCTGCACTAAAATGCTTGGTTTAAATGCACGAAATCTTATGCTGGCTTTTTCTCCCCTTGCCTCTTTCTCTGCTATTTCTTCTTTAGTTAAATGGGCACATTTTCCGCCATAAATATAAGCTCTGCCTTCTTTGCTGGCCTTTTCCCTTTCTGCATCAAGCTCTTCTTTTGTGCAGAAACATTTATAAGCATAACCTTCTTCTATTAATTTTTCCGCATATTTATTGTATATATCAAAGCGTTCAGTTTGGCGGTATGGTCCATATTCGCCACCTTTTTTAGGGCCTTCATCATAATCTAACCCAAGCCATTCTAAATCTTCATATATTAATTCTTCACTTTCTAAAGTGGAACGCTCTAAATCTGTATCTTCTATCCTTAAAATAAATTTACCACCCTGGCTTCTAGCAAAAAGATAATTAAATAATGCTGTTCTCACATTACCCACATGGATATGACCTGTTGGACTTGGTGCAAAACGAACGCGAATAGACATATTTTTCTCCTATATATAGTTATAAACTATTACTTATATACTCTTTTATAATAATTACAAGGAAAATATATATTTTTTACATATTTTTTTATACTTTTTTTGCTGCTTAAATTTTAAGCAACCAATACAACTAATATATATTACTTAACTTTTTTAAATTTGTAAGTATGTTTTTCCACCTTTTATCCCATATTAAACTATATATTTTACCACACCTTTAATTCTTCTTGTATTTCCATTGTTTTCTTGTAACTTATTGATATATACAATAAATTTTTCATACCCTCTAAAAACCCTTATTTTTCAAGGCTTTATAAAAGGTTATTTTTCCACATGTTTTCCACACTATCTTATAAACTATTGCTTATGCTTACATTTTATGCTTATTATTATTTTTTATCATAAAAAAAGCTGACTTCAAATAAAGCCAGCTTTAAATAATATTGGTTACATATTTTACCAGCTGTAATATAGACCTTTTGTATTACTTCCTTCTAAATTTAATGTATTTGGACTACTGCTCCATTTGGTAATCTGAAAACCATAAAGAGATAACTCTTTTGTGTTGCCTGTATTTGTTATAAATAACTGATTTCTAGAATTTCTTGAGTAAACTTCATCTATTAGTTCAGATAAATTAAAACCGTTACGGTTATATACATCTGTTCCTTGAACTCCGTTAAATTCTTCTATATTATATCTTTTATCAGTAGTTATTCCCC
>CAMEOC010000135.1 GCA_945929285.1 uncultured Mucispirillum sp. | reverse complement strand
CAAAATACTGATAAAAAAGAATTTGAGCTTAAAGCTCAGCCTGCAGTTACCCATAAACCAGAACAATCTACCACCAGTATGAAAGTAACAAAACCAGTGGAGCTTTTACCTGAGATTTCAGCTAAATATTCCGGCATAAAAGTAGCAGCTGTTAATAAAAATGATAATTCCAGGGTTGAAGTTGTAGTGCCTTTTAATACAAAAACAAATATAGGTCAAACAGGCCTTGCTATTATGGTAAACTCTTATTTTACAAACTTTACCATATCTTCAGGTGGTGTTACAAATGTTAGTATGGAAGAAAAAAACCCAGGTGCAAAAGTTATTATTTATGATAAAGATGCACATGTTTTTGACAGCTGGCTTTTCCAAAACCACCCAGATATGCACAGCTTTGAACACCCAGTATGGCAAATATTAATGATTAGTGGTGTAAAAAAATAAATTTTATATGCAAGGGCTTATTATTTAAGCCCTTTTATTTATTTTTATCCTTAATTACATATCTCTTTCCTTTAAAAATAATGTAATCATCTTATAAAATAATTTTCTTAAAAAATGATTTATGTAAACTCTAATATTTCTTGACGAAAGTTAAATAAAGTTTTACGCTAGATATGAAAGTATTTTATAATATTATTTACTAAAAAGGGAGTGTGGGTATGGTTTTAGAATTATGTGAGGATAATGCTGGTTTACTTCGTTCTGTTACAATCATGTTCCTAAATTACGATAATGACGGCACTTATAAAGATAATGAGCTTATTGCTCTTATGTCTGAATATGTTAAAAATGTAATCGTTGCAAATAATATACAAGAAGCAAAAGAAAAAGCAGAAGGCAGGGATATTGATATCCTTATTACTGATTTTAACCTGGCAGATAATGAAAGTGTGGAGTTTCCTATATATATCCGTAGAAATAACCCTTCCTGCTCTGTTATTATATACACATCTAAAAATGACCCAGACCACCTATTAGAAGCTATTAATCTTAAGGTTGATAAATATCTTATTAAGCCTTGCAGTTTTAAAGATATTATAAAAGTAGTTATTAATTTAGCAGAATATGCTTTCACATTAAAATCTTTATATTCCAGCATAAACGAAGTTTCTTCAACTCACCTTGATGCAGCAGCCTATGAAACTGTCAGCCAGTCTATTGATGATTTAAGGGCTGTTATAGCAAAAATGGCTTCTCAGCACTGTATGGAATCACTGCCTATTATACACACATTAAAAGGCATTATAGAAAGGCTAAAACATTTGCTTAAAAGCAGTTACTAATCTAGTATATTATCAGTTTTATAAATATTTAGCCAAATATAGTCTTTATAATATGAAGGGTATATTTTTTCTAATGTGGCATAAAAATCTTTTGAATGGTTTGGGTGCATAATGTGTGCCAGTTCGTGACATATTATGGCATCAATTGCAGATTTTGGGCATAATATAAGCCGTTTATTTAAAAGTATAGTATTATCAGTATAGCATGCGCCCCATAAGCTTTTATAGTTTTTTATTTTTATATTTTTTATATATAGCTTAAATTTTTCAGCATACATATTAAGCCTTTCTGGTAATATTTTAAAAGCCTGTTCTTCTAAAAATTTACTTTTTTTATAAGGAATATTTATATTATGTTTTGTATGTATTATGTTTTCTTCATCATTTAATATAAAATCAGCCTGCAATAAATTATCATAATCTATTTTATATACTTTTCCTAAAAACAATATATGATTTTGAGTATTTTCTAAAAGGTTAGTTTTTTTAAAAAAGCATTTATAGGCCATTTTATATATATTATACTGGTTTTTTAAAATATATGCGTTTATGGTGTTTTCATTATAAAGTTTTGGGGCATAAAGCACAATAAATTTATAAAAGCCTTCTTTTTCTTTCCTAAATTTATATGCTTTAAAATTGCCCCGTTTTATAATTAATATTTTCTTTAATAAATCAATATCTTCAAGTTCTTCACTACTAAATTTATATATATTAGACATTTTATTTTATATATAAACCTAAAGCTTTGTTTAATTCATCTTTATTAAAATTTAATACAGGAAGGCTAATAGATGAGCCGTTTTGTAAGCTAAGCACTATTTCATTGTTATTAATATTATATGATTTTGTATCAGCCCATTTTACATTTACTTTATTTTCTCCGCGGTATTGAAGCTCATCTTCTGTAAGCCTGTATATAATCTTATTACGCATACCAAAAATAAATATAGGCAGCACAAATACAAAAAATACAAAAGGCAGCCCTAAAACAATATATTCTTCCCTAATAACTGTAAAAAATAAAATAACTACAATAAGGCTTATAACCACAAAAGCACTTAAAGTATAAACAAGTTTTTTATTAAATACTGTAAAAACTATATTTTTATTTTCAAATTCCATATATTCCTCCAATTCATATCCATATAAATATAATATTTTTTTAAAATAATTTCCATATTAAATTGTGAGATACAAAAATTTATGGTATAACCTTATATATTTAAAAGAGGTGGTTATGTTTTTACCAATCAGCAGGCAGGAAATAGAAAATTTAGGCTGGGATTATGTGGATATAATACTTATTACAGGTGATGCTTATATTGACAGCCCATTTTCCGGCACTGCAGTAATAGGCAAATATTTATTAAAATACGGCTTCCGTGTAGCAGTTATTTCTCAACCTGATATAGAAAGTGATAAAGATATTACCATATTTGGAGAGCCAAGGTTATTTTGGGGCATAAGTGCAGGCTGTGTAGATTCTATGGTGGCAAACTATACCGCCACAGGAAAACCTAGAAAACAGTGTGATTTTACCCCAAACGGTATAAATAATAAAAGGCCAGATAGGGCAAGTATAGTATACACTGGGCTTATTAGAAGATATTTTAAAAATACAAAACCTATTGTATTAGGCGGTATTGAAGCAAGCCTTCGCCGCATAGCCCATTATGATTTTAAAATAGATAAAGTTCGCAGAAGCATACTTTTTGATGCAAAGGCAGATTATATAATTTACGGCATGGGTGAAGTGCCTGCTTTAGAGTTTGCAAAGGCTTTAAATAATAATGAAGAAGTTACAAATATAAAAGGGCTTTGCTATATATCAAAAGAAAGGCAGGTTGATGCCATAGAATTGCCAGCTTATGAAGAAGTAATCAGTAATAAGCAGGCTTTTCATAATATGTTTAAAATATTTTATAATAACAGCGAAGCAGTTTCTGGGAAAAAATTAATGCAAAAAACAGGGGACAGGTATTTAATTCAAAATTCACCTGCCTATTATGATGATAATATTTTAGATGAAATAAGTGATATTGAATACGAAAGGGCAGTGCACCCTGCCATAAAAGGTAAAGTAAAAGCATTAGATACTATAAAAACATCTATTATAAGCCACAGGGGCTGTTTTGGGGGCTGTTCCTTTTGTGCCATAGCTGTGCACCAAGGCAGGCGGGTTGTTTCAAGAAGTACTTTTTCCATTGAAAAAGAAGTCAAATCTATGGCAGAAAAAAAATGGTTTAGTGGCACTATTACAGATATTGGCGGCCCAACAGGCAATATGTATATGATGAAGTGCAAAAAAATGGAAAAAATAGGGGCATGCACCCATAAATACTGCCTTTATCCTGAAGTTTGCAGTGGTATGAATGTAGACCATAAAATGCTTATTGATATGCTTGAAAATGTTAAGAAAATACAAGGTGTTAAAAACCTTTTTGCAACTTCTGGCATACGGGCAGATTTAGCCATAAAAGATAAAGAAAATGGTAAAAAATATATATCAGAAATAGCAAAAAACTATGTTTCAGGTCAGCTTAAAATGGCACCGGAAAGTGCAGATAAAAATGTATTAAAAGCCATGAAAAAGCCAGATAATGAAAGCTTTTTAGAATTTTGCTCTTTATATAAAGAATATAGTAAAAAATATAATAAAAACCAGTTTATTTCATGCTATTTTATAGCAGCTCATCCTGCAGAAAGTGAAAAGGAAGCATACAGCACACGAAGATTTATTGAAAAATATCTTGATTTTAACCCAGAGCAGGTGCAGATATTTACCCCAACCCCTTCCACCTGGGCTACTTGTGCTTATTATACAGACCTTGATGAAGAAGGTAATAAAATATATGTGGAAAAATCACTAAAGAAAAAAGAAAAATATAAAAGCATAATTATGGGAAATAAAAATAATACTGTAAAAAATAATAAAAATAGTGGTATGAAATATAAAAAAAAATATTAATTTAAGGTGTTAAAATATTTTTGAAATAATGGGCTAAATAGTTTGAAGTTTATTTTTTCAGTATGCAGCTTTACTACTATTTGGTCTAGCACCACAACAGGCACTTTTTGTGGACAGTTTTTTAAGGTTTGTGGAAGTTCTATATTGTTTAATTTTACTCTGTATTTTTCATCATTACTTTCATCAGGCT